>JAADGA010000260.1 GCA_013152615.1 Alphaproteobacteria bacterium | reverse complement strand
GTGTCTATTTTGCCCTAACATATTCTGCCGCTCAGGTGCCTCATAAAGTTCCTGTGTTTCCTTGTAGGCCTGCGCCCACGCGCCATTGATACCATCCATAACATCTATAAAAAATGAGAGTGGTATATTTTGTACAATTCTATCCATCGGGTGCATATCATAACCTTATATATCTCTGTTATCTGGATATTATCAGAATATTATGCGTTAACAAGGAAAATAATAAATTAATTTGTTTATCAGGAATCAGGGGACAAGAAATAGGGGGAAATCGGGGGACGCAATATCTATTAATTCTGAATTTCGGTAGTAGGAACCGGATTATCCTGTCCCCGTATTTTTTTTAAGAGATGGGGGATACTCCCCCGCTCGTCGCCTCGCTCCCCCTCCTCGCATTGGCTCGGGCGGCCGGTCGGCCCTTGCCTCAGGCCTCTGGCCTTCGGAGGCTGAGTATTATGTGGAGGGGGGGAGAGTGGTGGTTTTCAGGTCGGGATTATCGGGTATTGCAAAAAACAAACGTATGTTTGATATTTGGCGGAATATGGTCTATAGTTTTCCGGTGATTATGGGTCGGACGCGGTTGCGGCAGATTTAAACCAGGGGGTAATATTATGTCTGTGGCGTGATTTTTGTTTCTTTGCCATAGTTTTATTGACCTTGCGGGATGCTTTGGAGTAACTTCGGGGCCATATTCGGGGAAATGAGAGCAATGTCTGGAAGAAAATCATGGAACGTGAATTTATCGAGTATGATGTGGTCATCGTCGGCGGCGGACCAGCGGGCCTTTGTGCCGCCATCCGCCTCAAGCAGTTAGCCGGAGAACGGGAGTTTACGGTTTGCGTCTTGGAAAAAGGCTCTGAAGTCGGTGCCCATATCCTGTCAGGCGCGGTGATTGACCCGATTGCCCTTAATGAGCTGTTTCCGGACTGGAAAGACAGAAAGGCGCCGCTGCTCAGCCCGGTGACCGATAACAAGCACTGGATTTTAACGGAAAAAAATAAAAAAACCATGCCGCATTTTACCCTGCCGCCGCTGATGAGCAACAAGGGCAGCTATGTTGTCAGCCTTGGCAATGTCTGTCGCTGGCTGGCGGAGCAGGCAGAAGATCTCGGGGTTGAGATTTTTCCCGGATTTGCCGGTGCGGAAATACTTTACCACGCGGATGGCTCGGTCAAAGGGGTGGTGACTGGCGATATGGGGGTTGCCGCCGATGGCAGCCACAAGGATACCTATATGCCGGGGATGGAGCTTCACGGCAAATATACCTTTATCGCCGAGGGGGTGAGGGGGTCACTGGCCAAAGGCGTGATCGCGAAATTCAATCTGCGTGACGGCAAACAGCCGCAGACCTATGGCATCGGCATCAAGGAATTATGGGAGGTCAAGCCGGAAAAACACAGTCAGGGGACGGTGATTCATACCCAGGGCTGGCCGCTTGACAAGCAGACGGTTGGTGGCGGTTTTATCTACCATCTTGAGGATAATCAGGTGGCGATCGGTTTTGTCGTCGGGCTGGATTATGCCAATCCGTATCTGTCACCGTTTGACGAGATGCAGCGCTTTAAAAACCATCCGGCGATCCGGCCGCTGCTTGAGGGCGGGCGGCGGATATCCTATGGTGCCCGCGCCATTAACGAGGGTGGCTTTCAGTCGATTCCGAAACTGACTTTCCCGGGCGGGGCGCTGATTGGCTGTAGTGCCGGTTTTGTCAATGTCCCCCGGATCAAGGGCACCCACAACGCCATGAAGACCGGTATGATGGCAGCCGAAGCCGCGTATAATGCCATCACAGCCGGGAGCGAGGGCCGCGATGAATTGAGCGAATATCCTGCGGCCTTCCGCAAAAGCTGGGTCTATAAGGACCTGTACCGGGTGCGCAATGCCAAGCCGTCAATTCATAAATTTGGTGCTTTTTTCGGCACGATTTATGCCGGAATTGATATGTGGGTCAATAATCTGGGGCTGGGCTTCCTGTTGCCGTGGACCTTTAGCCACGAACAGGATCACACCTGTCTCAAGCCCGCCAGCGAAGCGACGCCGATCGACTATCCCAAACCGGACGGGGTGGTGACCTTTGATAAATTATCATCGGTATTCCTGTCCAATACCAACCATGAGGAAAATCAACCCTGTCATTTGAAATTAAAAGATGATGCGGTGCCGGTCAATGTCAATTACACTATTTATGCCGGGCCGGAGGTACGTTTTTGTCCGGCGGGGGTCTATGAATTTATTGTCGATGCCAACGGGGAAAATCCGACACTGCAAATCAATTCACAAAATTGCCTGCATTGCAAGACCTGTGATATCAAGGACCCGACACAAAATATTAACTGGACCGTACCCGAGGGTGGCGGCGGCCCCAATTACCCCAATATGTAGGACGTAAATATTCAATGAAGCGGCGGAAAGATTTGATCGGGAATGTCCTGACAATAACAGGCAAGGCAGTATGGCTGGTCGTTTTTCTTTATTCGGTCGCCGGCAGTACGGCGCTTGCCAGCAATGGCGCACAGGAGGTCAAACAGATTTCTGCGCAGCCTTATGGTGACTATCTGGCCGGTCTGTATGCGGCCAGCAATCATGACCTGCACGCGGCCGCCGGCTTTTATCAACAGGCTCTGGCTCTGGCCCCGGAAAACCGGGCGATCCTGAACAAATCCTTCACCCTGTTCATTGCCGATGGTCGCTATGACGCGGCGCTCAGGGCCGCGCGGCAACTGAAAAAGTTAAAAGTTTCGGACAGTATGGTCACCATGTTTCTGTTCCTGCAAAAGGTCAAGGCCAACGACTATAAGGCGGCGCTTGCCAGTCTGGATAGTCTCGGCGATGCCGGGGTTTATGGTTTGTTCAAGCCGTTGTTCCGCTCCTGGGTGTTGCTGGCGCAGGGGAAAAAAGCCGCGGCAGAAGCCAATATGCAGAAACTGCTGAAAAATAAGAGCTTCATGGATTTCAAGAAATTTCATGCTGGATTATTCTATGATTTTATTGGCCGGACCAAGCTTGCGGTTAAGCTCTATTCGCAGTCACTGATTGTTCCGGGTGCCATGTCGCTGAGTACGGTTGAGGCCTATGGACGCCTGCTCCGCCGTCTGGGGCGGCCCGGGGATGCGCGCCAACTCTATCTCAATTATCTCGAAAAGACGCCGTATAATCCGCAATTGCGTTGGGCCTTATCGAATCTCGAGGATAAAAAACCTGTGCAGCCGTTTATAGCATCGGAGAAAGCCGGGATCGCCGAAATATTTTATACCGCCGCCAGCTTCCTGTTGCAGGATAATATTACAATGCCGGCAGTCATTTACCTGCGTTATGCGCAATATTTGCGCAAAGATTTTTTTACCGCGGATTACCTGCTCGGACAGATTTTTGAGAAAGACAAATATTACCGGGGTGCGCTGGAAAAATTCGACCGGATCGGCAAAAATCATGCCTTGTATTTCAGTGCGCAGTTACAGATGGCATGGCTGCTTGAAAAAAAAGGCAAGCTGGATGAGGCCGTCGCGGCGATGGAAAAACTGTCCGGAGAATTTCCTGACAACCGGGAAATTCTGGTGGCTCTTGGCGATATCAACCGTATGCATGGCCGGTTTGATCCGGCGATCCGGGCCTATACAAAATATATTGACCGGATTGCTGATCGCAAGGAGAAGTACTGGAGCGTTTTTTACACCCGCGGCATTGCCTACGAGCAGGCCCGGAGATGGAAGCCTGCCGAGGCGGATTTTCGTGAGGCGCTTAAATTGCATCCGGATCAGCCACAGGTGCTGAATTATCTGGCCTATAGCTGGATTGACCGGGGAATAAATATTGAAAAAGCCAGAAAAATGCTGGAGCAGGCGGTAAAATTGCGGCCTTATGACGGCTATATTATTGATAGCCTTGGCTGGGCACTCTATAAAATCGGCGATTTGCCACAGGCGGTTAAATATCTTGAAAAGGCGGCATTGCTGCAAACCGGCGATTGGGAGATTAATGACCATCTGGGTGATGCCTACTGGGCCGTCGGGCGCAAATACGAGGCCAGATTCCAGTGGCGCCATGCGCTGTCACTACACCCGGACAAGAAACTCGTTGCCGCGATCAGGGCCAAAATCAAGACCGGTCTCAAGATCCCCCCTAAAACCAACCCAAAAATCAATAATGATAAAAAATAGTATTTCCCGGCAGGCAAAGGCGAAAATAAACCTTGACCTTCTGTTGTGCGGGCGGCGCAGGGACGGCTATCATCTGCTGGATAGTCTGGTGGTATTTGCGGATTTCGGTGACCGGATTTCGGTGCGTCCTGACGACGACCTCATTCTCGGGATTAGCGGACCTTTTGCCAACGGGCTGGCCGGGGAAAAGGATAATATCATTCTTAAGGCGGCACGCCTGCTGCGCGACCGGTTTGATATTGGTTGCGGCGCAAAAATCAGTCTGGTCAAGCAACTGCCGGTATCATCCGGCATCGGCGGCGGGTCCGCTGATGCGGCGGCGACGCTTCAGGCGCTTGGCGAGCTGTGGAAGCTTCGGAACAAAAGTACGGAGATCAGCGCCCTCGCCCGGTCGCTCGGTGCTGATTTGCCGGTGTGTCTGATCAGTACCACTATGCAGATGCGCGGAATCGGCGAAATACTGCGCCCGGTAACACTTGATTTTTCGCTGCATTTGCTGATGGTTAATCCGGCAGTGTCGGTCGCGACCAAAGATATTTTTGCGGCGCGGACGCGGCGCGGTGCCGCCTTTTCGCCGCCGCGAGATTTGCCGGATATCATCACGACATTAAATCAATTGACCACTATCCTTGCCGCCAGCGGCAATGATCTGCACCATGACGCCTGTGAGGCGGTGCCTGAAATCAAAACAGTCCTGGACAGCATCGCGCTGACGGATCAGTGCGTCTTTAGCGCCATGTCAGGCAGTGGGGCCACCTGTTTCGGCTTGTTTCCAACTAAAAGCGCGGCAAGCGCGGCCTGTGAAGCGGCACGGAATATCTCCCGGGATTTTCCGCACTGGTGGGTTCAATCGGCCAGGGTTCCCAGGGTCAGGAGCTATTAATTACGTACAATTCTGTACCGAAATAAAGATAAACTGGCAGAAAACAAGCACAGAAAAGGGTTGTTCCCTTTTCAAGTCTTGTTCTTGGCACCAATTTCTCTTTATTTCGGTACCCGTTGTAGGCGCGGCAAATTTGACCAGCTATTTGGGGAATGCCCTTGACCGTAGCTCCAGCTATGCCCTTCGGACATTCCCCAAATAGCTGGTCAAATTATGCTAGCGCAGAATGGACGTAATTAATAGCTCCTGACCCTAAAATCCTTGCGCATATTATCATATATGCTACATTCCCAGAAAATGTGAATTTACCTTAAAAAATATAATTTTATTATCAATCTTTGTAAGAGAATGACGAGAAGGATAACCTCTTGAAAAGACTTGTTCTTATTATTTTTGCCGGATTATCCCTGTCATATCAGTCGCTCCATGCCCAAACGATTGATCCGGCAATGCTGAACGCGCTTAAAAGCCGGGCCGTCACCAAGGGGGAAACGACGACCGTGGTTTCGCCGCTGGATCAGGCACGCCAGCAGGAATATCTGAAACGCCAGAGCAAGCTTCTTCAGCAACGCAAAAAAAATATTTCCCGAACCTCAAGGCTTGAAAAGGATTTTCGCAACCGCCTGCAGTCCCATATAAGTCAATATGGCTATTCTATTTTTGACAATATCCCGTCAGGGGGCAGTGTCATGACGGGAACGGTATCGGATAACTATAAACTGGGTATCGGGGACAGGCTTATTATCACATTTCAGGGATCAAAGCCTGAGACCTACAGGGTGAAGGTTGATCTGGAAGGCCGGGTGATTATCCCTGATCTCAAACCGATCGTCGTGACCGGAATGAGCTATGGCAGCTTCAGATCCCTGCTGAAAAAGCGGGTCAGGCAAAGTATTATCGGGGCCAGCGTTTATGTCTCTCTGGCCGAAGTCAGGAATATTTCCGTTTTTGTTGTCGGTGAAGTCGGCACCCCGGGGGTGGTCCACACCACCAGTCTGGCGACCCCTCTGGAGATTTTGATGGCGGCGGGCGGGATTAAAAAGACCGGGTCATTGCGCAATATTTCGATCTATCGTGACGGCAAAAAAACTATTTTTGATATTTATGCGCTGCTTAGCGGCAAGGCGGCAGGCTTTCAGACCCTTAACGATGGTGACAGAATCGTGGTACCGACCATCGGCGCCACCATCGCCGTTGACGGTGAAGTGGTCAGACCGGGCATTTACGAATTGCCGGCCGGGGTCAACAGCATATCCTTCCGGGCGGCAATGGCACTGGCCGGCGGCACTTTGCGACCCTCGGGCTATGAGATGTCCCGGATCAGACTGGATGCCAACGGCAGGCAGGATTTTATCAGGATTTCCGCCGGTCAGGATATTTACAGCGGTGAAGCCATCATTGCCCATCTGGTGGAAAATGCCCAGACCGGAAGAGTGGAGTTGTCCGGTCACGTCAGAACCCCGGGTTTCCGGGCGCTGTCCAGTGCGAAAACGGTTCGCGGCCTGTTGGGAGACCCCCGGAATCTGGCAGAAAATCCCTATCTGCTGTTCGGTCTGATTGAACGGGTGGAGCCTAAAACCAAAACTAGATTTCTACAGGCGTTCAGCCCGGAAAAGCTGCTATCCGGCGGCAAGGACATCCCCTTGAGAAATAGTGACCGGGTTATTTTTCTGGGCCGCAGCGATATTGCTTTCCTGATTTCAGATATGGTTCGCAACGTGATCGTTACCGGCAAATATTTGGTGGCGGCACGGTTGCCGGATGGCCGGATAAACCCGCGATATTGCAAACCTTTAAAAGATCTGTCCCGCATTATCAACGATACCCAGTCCAATCGTTTTACCACCGCGGCGCGCGCGGTTTTTATCAGAAAAGAATCTGAAAACAGCAAGGTCGGGGTCGCCAGACTAGGGGCGCTAAGCGGCGGTCAAAACGGTCAGGCCGCTTTTATTAACTCAATGAAAAACAAAGACAAAACAGAGAAAACCGCCAATCCTTTCTGTCCCGCTATTTATAATCAGGTGAATAATATGTTGCCGTTCATCCTTGAATATATTGTTTCTGTCGATGGCGCGGTCCGGCTTCCCGGGGTTTATCCGATAACCCACGGTACCTCGGTTGCCTCGCTGCTTGCGGTCAGCGGCGGCACATCCAATGACGCCAATATCACCCATATTGAAATTGCCAATCTGGAAGATAATGCCGCTTCGGGCGATATAAAAATGAAGTGGAAATATGTTAATGGCAATCAGGTTAACCTTGATACGGTCAGGATTAATCCCGGGGCCGGTATCCGGGTCGGGTCTAAATTCTCAAATTTTGAGTCGGGCGCGGTTTTGCTGTCCGGCGAACTCCGGCAACCGGGGGTTTATACCATCAGAAAGGGCGAAAAACTTTCTGAATTGATCAAGCGTGCTGGGGGACTTACCGATCAGGCCTATCCTTACGGCGCTATTTTTACCCGCGAACGGGTCAGGGAAATCCAACGTGAAGAACTGGAGAAAACCGCAAGACACCTGCAATCGGCAATGGTTTCGGCCTCAGTCAAGAAAAATATCAAGGCCGATTCGATGGCGGCGGTTGCGCAATTAACCAAAAATCTGGTCAATGCAAAAATTATTGGCCGGGTGGTGATTGAGGCTAACCCGGTGAAGCTGGCGCTCAACCCGTCGCTGGATACGGTGTTGGAGGCGGGGGATGCCCTGTTTATCCCCAAAAGGCCGAATTTTGTTGTTGCTATGGGTGATGTCCTCAATCCGGGGGCGTTACAGTTCATTCCCGGCAAGGGCGTTGAGGAATATATTAACGAGGTCGGCGGTTATACCCGTTCGGCGGATGAGGACCGGGTATATATTGTTTATCCCAATGGTGTTGCCCGTCCAGTCAGCCTGTCCTCATGGGGTGGCGACCGGGATATGACGGTTCCGCCCGGGACCGCCATTGTTGTGCCAACTGATCTCAGCCCGTATGGTTCCTTGTCACTGGTGAAGGAAATCGGCGGCATTTTCCAGAATCTTGCGGTATCAGCAGCCTCGATTGCGGTGCTGGCCCGTCGTCGCTAACGGTGATTTCCCGGGCGATGCGACGACAGGGATGGCGACATAGATATTGCGGGCGATTTCCGGCCCTGTCGGTGATTGCCGGGGCCGGGTTTTTGCCGTTTCTATTCTTGTCGGCACAGGCCGGTCAATTTTCCTATTCCTTCAATAATTTTGGCGGCATTGGATTGATCAGGATGCGTACGGCACGCTTTGCCCCGGATGGCACCTTTGCTGTCGGGGTTTACCGCGATAATCGTGTCACCCGGTATTTTTCGACCTGGCAGGCGACCCCGTGGCTTGAGACAACGCTGAGTTATACCAGTGACCGGCTGAAAATCTTTGGGGTGGACCGGTCGCTTGATATCAAGATACGCCTTTTGACCGAAGGCAGTTATATCCCCGAAGTGGCTATTGGTATTCAGGATGCTTTGGGCATGGGCCGTTTCGGCGGGGAATATATTGTCGCCAGCAAGCGCTATTATGATGTTGATTTTACCATGGGGCTGGCCTGGGGCTATCTTGGCTCCCGCGGTGGAATCAGCAACATGTTCCGCCTGTTTGATAACAGCTTCACTCAGCGTTCAGCGATAATATCAAGCGGCACCCCGCGTACCGGCAGTTATTTCTCCGGTCAGAATATGGCCTTTTTTGCAGGCGCGGAATATCATCCTCCGATCAGGGGCCTGACGTTGAAGGCCGAATATAGTGGCATAGACACGACCGGACTTGCCGCCTTTGCCACCCTGAAACAACGCCGGGCGTTTAGTTTCGGGGTAAATTACAAACTGACGTCATGGGCGGCGGTCGGGATTGATTTTGATCAGGGCAACCGCATCGGTATCCGGCTGACTTTCCGGCGAAATCTGCGTAATCTTGACCCGGAAAAATGGTTCAGAAGTCCGAAGCCGGTGCCGATATTGGTTCGGAAAAATTCATTAATTCGCAAAAATTCGGGAATTCCACCAAATACCGGCGCCCGTGCCGCCTATTCTGCCCTGAAGAAACGGCAACTATCCCCGATTTCAGTAGCGGTTGAGGCTCAAAGGGTGGAGGTCAGAAAAACCACCGGACCGTATTTTAACGATATGAAGAATATTGGTCGGACGGCGCGCATCCTGACCCGGAAGATGCCGGGTAATATTGAGGAATTTATCATTGTTTCAGAAAAGGACGGCCTGGTAATCTCACGGGTTTCCCTGCTGCGCCAGGGCCTGGAAAAAGCAGCCCTCCATCTGGGCAGTCCAGAGGAAATCCGTGCCGATAGTAAGATTTCCGATCCCGGCAAGAATAACAAGGCGGTTCCGGGCCGCACTGTGTCACCCCTGCCGCCAGACAGGGATAGCTATCATCCGCGCCATGGCATGAAATTCAACTGGGGGTTCAAGCCGGAACTTCTGACTCATTTTGGTGGCAATAAGGATGGCCGTTTCCGTGCCGATCTTTATGCAGCATTATACGGCTCCGTCGAGATGACGCGCCATTTAACGCTGTCGGCGACCTTGAAACAGTATATTGTCGGCAATATTGATAAAATTCCGGCGGCGGTCACGCCAAATATTCCGCCAGTAAGAAGCAATATTGGCCGCTATTCAAGAGCAGGCCGGACCGGTATTGAACGACTGAAGCTCGACTATACCACACGCGTGGCTCCGGACACTTATCTGCGGCTGTCCGGTGGCTTGCTGGAAACGATGTATGGCGGGGTTGTCGCGGAAATCCTGTATCGGCCCTACCGCCGGCATCTTGCCTTTGGCCTTGATCTGAACTGGGTTCGGCAACGGGGCTTTAACCAGATGTTCTCTTTCAGGAATTATGATATATTAACCGGGCACGCCACAGTCTATTATCAAAGCCGGAATCATAATATCACCAGTATAGTGAGCGTTGGCCGTTATCTGGCCGGGGATTATGGTGCCACATTTGATATTTCCCGAAGATTTACCAACGGGATCCGCATCGGCGCGTGGGCGACGGTAACCACTATGTCATCAACAGATTTCGGGCGCGGCAGTTTTGACAAGGGCATCTATATAACCATGCCGCTGGAAATATTCTGGGGCGCGCCCACTCAGCGGGAGATACGCTTTAACTTCAACAATCTGGATAAAAACGGCGGCCAGATGCTGAATAAGGGCGGCAGCCTGTATGATCTGCTGTCCACCGGTGACAATAACCGGCTGTATCATCAGTGGCCTAAAATTTTACAATAGCTATTTTTTATGCCGCGGGCGCTACAGTAGGGGTTTTTTAATTATTTAACCATAATAAGAAGACTGTATAGTATGGGGATGAATTTAACCTTTAACAGAATTCAGGGAAAATTATGACGGATATTGCCTTTACATCTGATCGCAGCATTGTGGTGGTCGGTCTGGGATATGTCGGACTGCCGCTGGCGGTGGCTATGGCCGGAAAATTTAATGTGACCGGGTTTGATATCAGCGAGGACCGGGTGCGGGAACTGAAAGACGGTTTTGACCGAACCGGCGAAGTTGATCCCGAACGGCTGAAAGCCAGCAGGATAACCCTGACCTGCGACCGGGCCGACATCGCGGCGGCCAGTGTTTATATCGTAACCGTACCGACCCCGGTCCATGACGATAACAGCCCCGATCTCGGGCCGGTGCGTTCAGCATGCGAGCTTTTGGGGCCGGTGCTGACCACGGGTGCGATTGTGGTCTTTGAAAGCACGGTTTATCCCGGGGTGACCGAGGAAGTCTGCGGCCCGGTGCTTGAACAGGCCTCCGGGCTGGTTTGCGGCGAGGATTTCTTTCTCGGTTATTCCCCGGAAAGGATTAATCCCGGTGACCGGGAGCATACGGTTGATAAAATTACCAAAGTCATTGCCGGACAGAATAGTGCGGTGACAGCGGTGCTGGCACAGCTTTACGGCGCGGTGACGTCGGGCGGCACCTTTACCGCCGCCAGCATCCGGGCGGCAGAGGCGGCAAAGGTCATTGAAAACTCGCAACGGGATATCAACATCGCCTTTATCAATGAAATTTCGATGATTTTCCAGAAGCTCGGCATTTCCGTCTATGATGTGCTGGAGGCAGCCGGCACCAAATGGAATTTCCTTAAATTCTCCCCGGGTCTGGTCGGCGGTCATTGTATCGGCGTTGATCCGTTTTATCTGGCGGAACGGGCGCGGCAGGTCAATCATGATCCGCGCATCATCCTGTCGGGCCGGGCGATCAATGACAGTATGGCAGATTTTATTGCCGAGCGGGTGTGCGCTCAATTGTCGGGGGCGGGCAAAATTCTGGTCCTTGGCCTGACCTTCAAGGAAAATTGCCCTGATCTGCGCAATACCAAGGTTATTGACCTCATTCAGGGGTTGCGCCGTCGTGGCTTCAAGGTTGACGTCCATGACGCGGCTGCCGATCCCAAGGAGGCCAAACGCTTTTATAATATTGATCTGGTGCCGTCACTGGCCGCGCTGAAGGATCATGATTATGCCGCCGTGATCGGGGTGGTTCCGCATACGGAATATACCACCATAACCGCATCACAATTTGAACGGTTGCTGACCCCGGGCGGCTTGATCGCCGATGTCAAGGCGATGTGGCGCGGGCTTGATACGCCGGCATTATTACGTAAATGGCAACTGTGACTATTCTGTCATGTGCCCTGATCGAAGCTGAATAAGCCCCGCAGCCAACGCCCCGGCTGCGGGTGGTTTATTTTTTGCCGGGGATCGTCATATTATCTTGCAATAACAGAGTAAAAAAACATAAAGTCATGAAACAGATTAATCTGTAGCTTAGAAAGAATTTTTGTAAATCAGGGACATGATAAATGAGTAGGCAAACGTCGCCGGATGTGAATGGGCCGGATGTGAATGGGCCAGATCGAAATGGGCCAGATCGAAAGGGTAACGGAGTTCAGGAACTGGATTCAGTCGTCGTCAGGTTTGCCGGTGATTCCGGCGATGGCATGCAGCTTACCGGCACGCAATTTTCGGTGGTGACGGCGCTTGAGGGCAGTGACCTGTCAACTTTTCCCGACTTCCCGGCAGAGATCAGGGCGCCGGTTGGCACCACTTTCGGCGTGTCGGCTTTCCAGATTAATTTTGGTTCGGTCGAGGTCTCAACCGCCGGTGACGAGCCGGATGTGCTGGTGGTGATGAATCCGGCGGCGCTGAAAGTAAATATCTCAAATCTGCGCAAGGGCGGTCTGATCATCCTTGACGAGGGGGCTTTCAATGCCAAAAACCTGAAAAAAGCCGGGTATATAACCAACCCGCTGAATGATGACAGCCTGTCAAAATTCGATGTCCGGCGCATGGATATTACCAGAATGACGGTTGAGGCGGTCAAGCAATATGGTCTGGGCAACAAGGATTCACTACGCTGCAAGAATATGTGGACGCTGGGACTGCTGATGTGGATGTTTGGCCGTAAAAGACAGCCGATCATTGATTCGCTTACCCAGAAATTTGCCAAAGTACCCGAGGTAGCGCGGGCCAATGTTGCCGCGCTTAATGCCGGTCATGCCTTTGGCGAAACCGCTGAAATGTCAAGCAATCTGCGCCGCTATCAGATCAATAAATATGAGGAATCCCCAGGGACGTACCGCACGGTAAACGGCAATCAATCTCTGGCATGGGGGCTGCTCGGTGGTTCGCGGCTCGCGGGGCTGACCCTGATGCTCGGCTCTTATCCGATCACTCCGGCGTCACCTCTGCTCCATATCCTGTCGGGGTTAAAGGAATTCGGCGTTATCACCTTTCAGGCCGAAGACGAGATTGCCGCTATCTGTAGTGCCATCGGCGCCTCTTTTGCCGGCGGGCTTGGCATGACCACGAGTTCCGGTCCGGGTATCGCGCTGAAGACCGAGGCAATCGGCCTCGCCATCACTACCGAACTGCCGCTGATCATCGTCGATATTCAGCGCGCCGGACCGTCAACCGGGCTGCCGACCAAAACCGAACAGTCGGACCTGTATCAGGCGGTATGGGGACGCAACGGTGATGCGCCGATTGTGGTGCTGTCGGTGTCCAATTCCACCGATGGCTTTGAGGTCGGTATTGAGGCGGTGCGTCTTGCAACCAAATATATGACCCCGGTCATGATCCTGTCGGACGGTTATATCGCCAATGCCTCGGAACAGTGGAAGATTCCCGATATTAACGACTACGCGCCTTTCCCGGTAAAATTCCATCAGGACCCCGAGGGCTTTCAGCCATTCCTGCGTGATCCGGACACTCTGGCCAGAGTATGGGCCAAACCGGGAACCCCGGGATTGATGCACCGGATCGGCGGGATTGAGAAGGATTATGACAGCGGTCATATTTCCTATGACGCCGCCAATCATCAGCGGATGACCGATGTGCGCAAGGCCAAAATTGATAATATTGCGGGTGATATTCCGCTTCAGGACGTGTCTCAGGGCGCCCCCGGCGGGAGGCTGGTGGTTGTCGGCTGGGGTTCGACTTACGGTGCCATCCATCAGGCGGTAAAACGGGCGCGTAAAGACGGGCAGGATGTTGCCCATGTCCATCTGCGCCATATCTGGCCGTTGCCGCGTAATCTGGAGGAGCTGCTGACCTCCTATGACACGGTAATTGTGGCCGAGATGAATGTCGGCCAGTTGAATACCCTGTTGCGCAGTCAGTATCTGCTCAATACGGTACTGATGTCAAAAGTCTCCGGCCAGCCGTTTAAAATCGCGGAAATTGCCGAGGAAATAACCCGAAATCTGGGAGACGGCAAATGACCACACAGCCCGAGATAAAGAAACCATCGCCAAAAGATTTTGAAACCGATCAGGAAGTACGCTGGTGCCCGGGTTGTGGTGATTATGCCATTCTCAAAGCGGTCCAGATGGCGCTGGTGAACAGTGGCAGCAAACCGGAAAATACCGTTTTTGTTTCCGGAATTGGCTGTTCCTCCCGCTTTCCCTATTATGTCTCGACCTATGGCTTTCATACGATTCATGGCCGCGCACCGGGCTTTGCCACCGGCATCAAGCTGGTCAATCCTGATCTTGATGTGTGGCTGGTCACCGGGGATGGTGATGGTTTGAGCATTGGCGGCAATCATATGCTCCATGCTTTACGCCGCAACGTAGATCTGCAGATCATGTTGTTTAACAATGAAATATACGGCCTGACCAAGGGGCAATATTCACCGACCTCAAGACCGGGGCTGAAGACGCCGTCAACGCCGCTGGGTTCGGTCGACGCGCCGCTGTCGCCGTGCGTGTTTGCGCTCGGCGCCGGGGCGCGGTTCGTTGCTCGCGGCATTGATACCTCGATCAAGGAATTATCGTCAACCCTGCTGCGCGCGCGGGAGCATAAGGGGGCGTCCTTCGTCGAAATATTCCAGAATTGCATTGTTTATAATGACAAGGTTTTTGAAGAATTCACCGGCAAGAAACGGGCTAAAGATACCCAGCTTCACCTCCGGCACGGCGAAAAGATGATTTTCGGCAAGGAGGTCACCAAAGGATTGCGGTTCAATCCGCAAAAGATTGCGCTGGAGGTGGTTACCGTTGGTGAAAATGCCATTACCGAGGACGATATTCTGGTTCATGATGAGCAGAACCGTCATCTCGCCTTTATGTTATGTGAACTGGAGCCACCGGAATTTCCGGCGATCTGCGGCGTGATCTACTGTCATCCTGCGGAAAGCTATGACCAGTCGGTACATGATCAGATTGATCAGGCCAAACAGGCGGGCAAGGCTGATTTTAATGCCCTGTTGCGCACTGGCCGTACCTGGGTTGTGACCTAGGGTCAGGGCCCGGGGCTTTTCCGGGGAACCGGGTTCGTGATTAATCAATTAACGACTTTGCAGTTTTTATACTCTATACTCCTGCGGTTGTGATCTATGTTTTTGGTTCATGCTGAAGGAAATTTAATGCTTTCTGGCGTACCCGCCTCGCTTGTGCAGACTATTCCGCCCCCGGCCAGACCGCAAGCGGACCGGGCGGATGTGCCGGTAAAAGATATACCAGTAAAAGCTATACCGGGAAAAGCTGTGGCGGCGAAGGCGGTGGCGGTTTTGCCAAAGAAGACCTCGACGCCCGGACAGTTGACGGACACGCAAAAGGCACAGGTTGACAAGCTCAGGAAGATTGACCGGGAGGTCAAGGCTCATGAGCAGGCGCACAAGAATGTCGGCGGTCGCTATGCCGGGTCGGCCTCGTTTAGCTATGTTGTCGGGCCGGACGGCAAAAGATACGCGGTTGGCGGTGAAGTGCCGATTGATAGTTCACCGGTGAAAAATAATCCGGCAGCCACCATTGCCAAGATGACTATTGTGGCGGCAGCGGCGCTGGCGCCGGCAAAACCGTCGGGACAGGACCGGCGGGTGGCGGCACAGGCCAGTGCTCTGGGGGCCGAGGCCCGGGCTGAACTCGCGCAGAAGTCACAGGCAAAATTATTTGGCCAGCAGGGAAAGGATGCCCGGCCTGAAAGTTTCGGGATCACAAATTCAGGAACCACAAATTCGGGAGTTACCGATTCGCAGGCCGGTAAATCCGGTCATTCTCTTGCCGCTGCTACGGTGGCGCTCACCGCCTATAATGCCGGGACTTCGACGGCGAATAATAATGGGATATCCGGAAATATTCTGAATATCATCGGCTAGAAATCTTGGGACTGCGGCCTGATATCAGGACCGGAACAGCAAATATGGAATGTCACATGGCTAATATTGCCAATATTCTCATTGCCGATGATCATCCGTTGTTCCGGATTGCGTTGAGGCATGCCATCGGCCTTGCCTTTGAGGATGCGGTCATTCAGGAGGCCGGTTCAATTGATGATATTCAGCAGATCATCGCGCCGGGGGCAGCGTGCGACCTGCTGCTGCTTGATCTGCAAATGCCGGGGGCTCATGGTTTCTCCGGGCTGATTTATCTGAGAGGGCAATTTCCCGAAATACCGGTGGTGATTGTTTCCGGCAATGATCAGGATAAGGTCATTGCCCGGGCGATGAATCACGGGGCTTCCGGCTTTATTCCAAAGTCAACCGATCTGCCGGACATGGCACAGGCGATCACGGCGATATTTACCGGCGCGTTATGGGTGCCGCCGGGATTTGAGGCGCAGCAGCATAATATCCGTGATCAGGAAATTTCTGTTGCCGCGACGGTGGCCTCGTTGACGCCGCAGCAATTCAGGGTGTTTATGCTGGTGTCCGAGGGCATGCTGAACAAGCAGATTGCCTATGAAATGGGCGTTGCCGAAGGTACGGTAAAAGCCCATGTTACCGCGATTTTAAAAAAATTCGGTGCCTATAGCCGGGGCCATCTGATTATCGCTGCCCAACAGCTGGGTACGGAGGATTTTGCCGAATAAACGGTGCATTGTTATTGGCGGCATATTATTTACGACATATTATTCGCAGCATATTATTTGCGGTAGATCAGCTGACTGTTGATCAGGGCGCGCAGGGCGGCGGCCCTCACCGGTTTTTGTAGAAAATGATAGCCATGGGCCCGGGCCTGTTGTTTTACTTTTTCGGTATGGTCGGCGGAAATAATGATACCGGGCAGCGAGTGCCCCCATGTGTCCCGCAGCATATTGGCGATATCTATGCCGGTTTGTTCATGGTCAAGGTGATAATCCGCCAGGATAATATCCGGTCTGAAGTTTGCTGATTTCCGCTTTACCTCTTCCAGTGTGCGACAACAGATTATCTCGCAGTCCCAGTGTGACAGCAAAATTTTCATGCCGGTTAAAATCTCCGGATTGTTATCAATACAGAGAATCCTGAGCCGGGAAAAATTGGCACTGCCGCCGGGCGGTCTGTCGGGGTCGGGTCTTTCCGCTTTATGGTCAAGGCTCCCCGGCGGCAGGGTGACACTGAAAACCGAACCGCAGCCCGGGGTGGATTTGACATTCAGATCATGACCAAGCAACCGGCAGATCCGCTCGACAATCGCGAGGCCAAGGCCGAGGCCCTGTTCTGAATTATGTTTTAACTGTTTGAATTCAATGAAGATTTCATCAATTTTATCTTCCGATATGCCATAACCGGTATCCCATACCTGAATATCAACCTGTTTGTCCTGCCGTCGGCGGCAGCCAACCAGTACCCGGCCTTTCGGGGTATAGCGGATGGCATTGCTGATAAAATTCTGTAAAATTCGGCGTAATAATTTCGGGTCACTGCGGACCAGAACGTGCGACGGGACCATCTTGAAGGCAATGCCCCGGTCGCGGGCGATGGCGGTAAATTCCAGATCGAGTTCCCTGAGCAGGCTATCAACGGTAAAATCCGATATCCGGACCTCAAGAACCCCGGCATCCAGTCGGGAAATCTCCAATAGCCCGTCAAGCAGACCCTCGACCGCATTCAGGCTGCTGTCGAGATGTTCAATCAGTGGCGCCATATTTTTATCGGCATTCTTTTCGCTGAGGGCGGAGGTAAACAGCCGGGCGGCGTTCAGCGGCTGTAAAAGATCATGACTGGCGGCGGCGAGGAACCGGGTTTTGCTGATGTTGGCCTGTTCGGCCTCGGCCTTGGCGGCTTCGAGTTCCCGGGTGCGGGTTCCCACCCGCTGCTCCAGCAGTTCGTTGGCCTGCAGCAGGGTCTCCGCCGCCTGTTTGTGAATGGTGATATCGCTGTAACTGGTGACAAAGCCGCCGCCGGGCAGCGGGTGACCGTGAATTTCAATCACCCGGCCATTATGCAACAGGCGTTCATAGCTGTATTTGGTGCCCCGGCTTAAATGCGCAAGACGTTTCTCGACCTGATAATCAATATTGTTATGACCAAAATAGCCCTTGCCAGCATTATATCGCAATATGTCACCGACAAAACGCCCGGCATAAATAAAGCCTTCGGGATATTCAAATATCTCAAGGTAGCGCTTGTTCCACGCCACCAGATAGAGGTCTTTGTCGACCACACTGACCCCGACATTGATATTCTCAAGGGATTTTTGCAGCAGTGAGCGATTGGACTGGAAAACCTCGGACGCCTCATCGACGATCGAAACGAAATCATCGAGCTTCATATCCTGACCCTGCAGGCTGGTATTGATCACCCCCCGGGCGCGAGCCGATGGCACTGGCCAGAAGATGCTCGGTAAAGATAATCAGGTCCTCATTCGCCGGATGATGAGGGGACAGTTGTTCATTGCGTTCGGCGGCATAATTTGAAAAAGCCTGCCGGGCCTGTCTGGTGCCAACAAATCGTTCGCCAAGCGCCATCAGGTCGGATATTCTGGCTGAGGAGCGGATCAGCAGGCTATGCTTTTTATCGCCGTCAAAATTACTGTTGACATAGGTTGCCGCCTGAATATGTTCGATCAGACTATGGCGGCTCAGGCGCGAAAGAACAATGAAAAATAACAGGTTAAGGCCCAGACTCCAGACCAGACCATTGGTGACATGGCTAAGCCCGCTGATACCGAACAGCGCTTCGGGCCGCAGGAAGCTATTGCCAAACAGACCGTGATCAAGGATGTCGGTCGGCAGCCATCCCGCCCGGATAATCAGCGGAAACAGCAGGGTATAGCACCAGACCAGAAACCCGGCGCAAAGTCCCGCCATCGCGCCTTTATGGGTGGCATCTTTCCAGTAAAGCCCGCCAATGATCGCCGGGGCGAACTGCGCCGCCAGCACCATCGACAGCAGACCGATGGCGGCCAGCGCATCGAAACTCACCACCATCCGGTAATAGAAATAGGCCAGCACCATGATGGCAATTATGGTGATGCGGCGAATCAGCAGCAGCATCCAGCTGATATCGCGGCGTTCATCCAGCCGCAACCATTTCAGCCGCAGGATTATCGGCATGATGACATCGTTTGACACCATGGTGCTGAGGGCGACAGCACCGACAATCACCATGCTGGTCGCCGCCGACAGACCGCCAAGGAAGGCCAGCAGCGCGAGATCGGTGCGCCCGACCGTCAGCGGCAGGGTCAGGATATAAAAATCCTGATTGGAGCCCGCCGCCGGGGTCAGTAATCCAGCGGCGGCAACCGGGAAAATAAACAGGCTCATGCCGACCAGATAAATCGGAAATAACCAGCGGGTCAGGCGGATATCATTCGGCTCCGAATTTTCCACCACCAGCACATGGAATTGCCGTGGCAGCGCGAATATCGCCGTCATCCCGAGGACAACCGAGGTCAGAAAGCTGTTACTGCGGCTGCCGGTGGCGAAAATCTGCTGAATGGCGGGATTATTGGCAGCCCTGGTGGAAATATCACTAAAGCCGTTAAACAGACCGTAGGTGATAAACAGGCCGACAATGGTAAAGGCCGCCAGCTTGACAATCGATTCAAAGGCAATGGCCAGCATCATGCCTTCATGATGCTCGTTGGAGCTGATGTTGCGGGTACCGAACAGGATGGTGAACAGCGCCATTAACCCCGCGACAAATATCGCGGTATCTTCCACCAGCGGGATATTCTCCACCCCGCGGACGACAAAGGCCTTGCCGGCAAGCACATTGTAACTGGTGGAAACCGCCTTTAATTGCAGGGCGATATAGGG
The DNA here is from genome assembly GCA_013152615.1 of Alphaproteobacteria bacterium. Taxonomy (GTDB): domain Bacteria; phylum Pseudomonadota; class Alphaproteobacteria; order Sphingomonadales; family Emcibacteraceae; genus Paremcibacter. The sequence continues at coordinate 897 of JAADGA010000260.1, read as the reverse complement.
CACGACCGCCATGATGGCGACAAAGGTAACGAAGATGGCGAGCTGTTGTGATTTGCCGTAGCGCGACGACAGAAAGTCCGCCACAGAGGTGATATTCTGCTTTTTGGCCACCGTGATTAATTTAATCAGAAACGGCCAGCCCAGCACCAGCACCAATATTGAGCCAAGGTAAGTCGGGGCGATGATCCAGCCGGTGGCGGCGGTCTGTCCCGATGTGCCGTAAAAGGCCCATGAGGTGCAATATACCGCCAGTGTCAGGCTGTAGATTATCGCCCGGTATTTATGCTGCGGTCGGCCAATGGGCCGGGCGAGAGAGCGCTTGTCACCATAATAGGCGATGGCAAACAACAGCCCGACATAGCCTAAAGATACTGTTATGATGACCCAGGTCTGAAGCATATCATCCTGTAACGCGTTATTTTAGCGGAATTTTGACAATTCCCTTCTCTAGTCTGATACGGGATTTTTCGGGGTTTGGCAAAATTTCGGGCAGATTCTTTTTGCTTAAGTCTGCCACCGTACCGTTACGGTCTCTTTTCCGCGGGATGGTCCAGACGACCTGACTGTCCGGCAACCGGGTATCTTTGGTCATATGATCATACATCAGGTCAAGCGCGCGCAGCAGATAATAATGTAGCGGGATAAAGCGGCTGTCAAAGCCGGGCAGGGCATCGAGCACATCCAGATGCTGGGCGTTGCTGATTTCATAATAATGCAGATTGCTGGCCTTGCCTTCTACTATATGGTTCAGGCCGAGATAAGGCCGTGACGAATGATTGACCGGAATAAGCGCGTCTGACTGGCCATGAACAATGATTGCCGGTTTGCCGTGCAGGTTGGCACTATGAACGGTTTCCCGGATGCCTTTTTGAACCCGCAGGGCGTTTTTTGTCCTCC
>JAADGA010000259.1:2128-5129 GCA_013152615.1 Alphaproteobacteria bacterium | reverse complement strand
AACCAGTAGACACAAGATGAAAAAATCAGGGATATTTATGGGCGTGCCAACCGACGATAACCAGGTGGAATACAGCGTTACCGAACTCAGCATGCTGCTGAAGCGGACGGTTGAGGGCAAATTCGGCCATGTGCGCCTGCGCGGCGAAATATCCGGCTTTAAACGTGCGGCGTCCGGCCATATTTACCTCGCGCTCAAGGATGACCGGTCGGTGCTGGACGGGGTGATGTGGAAGGGAGTCGCGGCCCGGCTCAATTTTCGTCCCGAAGACGGGCTTGAGGTGGTCTGCAGCGGCAAGCTCACCACCTATCCCGGCCGCTCGAAATATCAGATCGTCATTGAGCAGATGGCGGTCGCCGGTGTCGGCGCGCTGATGGCGTTGCTTGAGGAGCGTCGGCAAAAGCTCGCTGCCGAGGGGTTGTTCGACCCGGCGCGCAAAAAAGCTATCCCCTATCTGCCGACGGTGATCGGCGTCGTCACCTCGCCCACAGGATCGGTAATCAGCGATATACTGCACCGCCTGTCCGCTAGATTTCCCCGCCACGTCATTGTGTGGCCGGTGGTGGTTCAGGGCGAAAAGGCGGCGGAACAGGTCGCCCGGGCCATCCGGGGCTTTAACGAGTTGACGAATGATGGTCCGATACCCCGGCCGGATGTGGTAATTGTCGCCCGCGGTGGTGGCAGTCTGGAAGACCTGTGGCCGTTTAATGAGGAGGGGGTGGTCCGGGCGGTGGCCGCGGGTGATATTCCGCTGATCTCGGCGGTCGGTCATGAAACCGATACCATGCTGATTGATTATGCCGCCGACCTGCGGGCGCCAACACCAACGGCGGCGGCGGAACTGGCGGTGCCGGTACGCGACGATCTGATCTATGCCTTGTCTGATTTTGACCGCCGTCTGGGCCGGGCGGTGCGCCGGAGTATAGAGGAGCGCGGGCAGCGCCTTGAAGGCCTCGCCCGGGGCCTGCCGAAGCCTGCGGATATGCTGGCGCTTAACCGCCAGCGCCTTGACGATATTGTCGCCCGGTTGCCGCGGGCAGCGTGCCAGCTTATTGAGCGCCGCCAGTTGAAGCTTGACGGCCTTGGCCGCCTGTTTGACAGCCTGAATTACCGTAAAGTGCTGGAACGCGGCTATGCGGTGATCCGTAATGATCATGGCCGGGCGGTGACCCAGGCGGCGGCGCTACCCGCGGGCAGCGGGCTTGATATTGAATTTTATGATGGCCATGTCAGGGCGGTGGCTGCGGGGGGCATTAAAAAGAAAAAAACGGTTAAAAACAACGATGATCGTCAGGGAAGCTTGTTATGAAAATAGTGATCGGGTTTATTTTGTTGCTGGTTATGGTGGCTCCGGCACAGGCGGGCAACCGGCTCGGTCTGCCGGATACTCTGACCCAGGGCGGGCTTTATATTGGCCGGGTGGCACCGAACAGCGTCGTCTGGCTGGGGAACAAACGGTTGCAGCTTTCGCCGGACGGTCATTTTGTCTTCGGGGTGAATGCCCATCAGCAGAGCCGGGTGGTGACATTGTGGCTGGTCGATGGCAACGGCAGCCGCCACCGGCAAGAATTTACCGTCAAGAAACAGCATTATGATGTTCAGCGCATCAACGGCCTGCCGGAAAAGATGGTGACGCCGCCAAAGAAGGTGCTTGCGCGGATCAGGGCGGATGTTGCCCGGGTTCGGCAAGTCCGGACGCTCGACAGCAATCGTCAGGATTTCCGTGAACGCTTTATCTGGCCGGTGCGGGGCCGGATCAGTGGCAATTTCGGCAATTACCGGATCTTGAACGGTATCCCGAAAAGCCCCCATGGCGGCATGGATATTGCGGCACCCAAAGGCACGAAGATCGTGGCACCGTTAAGTGGTGTGGTCACCATGGTGTCCAAGCTGTATTATACCGGCAATACCGTAATTATCGACCATGGTTTCGGCATCAGTACGGTTTTCGCCCATATGAACCGGGTTATGGTAAAAGTCGGGCAGCGGGTCAGGCAAGGCGCACAGATCGGCACGGTCGGCATGACCGGCCGCGCCACCGGCCCGCATCTGCATTTTGGTCTCAACTGGTATCAGCGGCGGCTCAATCCGGCGCTGGAACTGGGGCGGCAACCGGCCCGTTAATCCGCTGTTGCCACACCTGCTGCGCCGCCGGGGGCAGTTTATCCATATGCTTCAAAAACAGCGCTAATGTCCATATCTGGCGATCGGTCGGTCCAGGCCGGCATCGCGGTCCAGCGCATCCCGTGCTTGACCTTCCAGAAGGTGAAGCCCATCGGGTCATCCTCAACCCCGTCAGTCGCCAGTTGCGGCGGTTTGATATACTGGCCCTTTGCGATCGGCGTTTCCGAGGCATCCCCCCTGTAGTCGCCGTGGCAGATGGCACAATTTTTTGTGTATAGATGGATACCCTTAATAAGATTGACATCGGTTAATTTAACCGGATTTGGCCCTTTCGGTGCCTCGCGGGAGATGGTGGCATCGAGCGATGTCTGGGCCACCCATTGTTCCAGGGCACTGGGGGTGGCGTCGGCATTTGCCGGGATAAGTCCGCTTTTCAGGATGGTATAACCGCCAATTGCGCCAATGATTGCCAGCGCCACGATTCCGATAATGAAACCACGCATTGTTGCTGCCTTTGCTGTTTAATATGTCAATAGTGAGGTTGAATGTTGATTCACTATAGTATCAATTATTGTGATTGTATATCGGATTCCGGGGAAGCTTGCAGCCCCCGTCTCTGCGGGTCAAATAGGTCTGACTTTGCTCTAAAATCTGGTTTTTATCCCGAGATATAGTGATCTTGGTTTTCCGGGGAAATAGCGCTCGCCGCTGAAGGTAGTATAATCGGCGCGTTTGGCGTATCTGGTGTCGGTGAGATTCATGATCCGGATAAAGACGCTGTAGCTGTTGGTGACCCGGATAGCAGCCCGCAGGTTAAAATAATCATGGCCGCTGTATTTATGCCGGTTTTCCGGGTCGGTGTAATAGGCCCCCATAT
>JAADGA010000259.1:0-2123 GCA_013152615.1 Alphaproteobacteria bacterium | reverse complement strand
CCCATTCAAGCTCTGTTCGGACGGCCTTCACCGGGGTCCAGTCGAGCTGCATACTGCCAAAATTACGCGGTGCGGTATCAATATCCTTGCCATTCAGGTTAACGCCGTGACTGATATAGTTAAAAGCGTAGCGGTGGCGGGCAAAGCTCACATTGGTCTGGAGGCTTAAATATTGACTTAACGTGAGCCGGATCATGACATCGGCACCAATATGGTCGGATTTGCCGTTACTGACATTGAAATAGGCGGAATCGCGGAAGATATAATTATTCTTCTTCATGGCATAGAAGGAAATATTATAGCTGACGATATTCTGCCGACCCCGAAAGCCGATCTCGATACTTTTCAGGCTGACCTTTTTGAGGTCGGCGACGCTCTGGTGCCGTTGCAGGCGATAGAGCTCTGTTGCCTGCGGTGCCCGGAAGCCCTCGGCCAGATTGAGATAAATATCGTTACTGTCGTTATAGTTATACAGCAGTCCGATCTTGGGGGAAAAGCTGGTGAAGCTGTCCTTGCGGCTGGCGGGACGGCTATAGCGGCAGCCGCCAAAGCCGCAGGTGGTGCCGTCGGCGCGGCTGCGCCCGCTCCGCATATTATTGGTGTAGTCATAGCGCATATATTCCAGCCGCCCGCCCGCGATCAGTCGCAGTTTCGGGGTTAATTTCCAAGTGCCGCGAACGAAGGCCGCGAGCTGAATACTGTTAACGTCATAATCATATTGCCTGCCCGCCGGAATGGTCGCCCGCAGGAAGGCGGAGCCTGTGGTTGGCTGACCCTGGGTCTGCTGCAATGAGCCGTGGCTATATTCGCCGTCGCCGCCCGCGATGATTTCCAAAGCCCCGCCCTCGTTAAAATAAAAACCATTCTGAAAGCCAACCCCGGTCTGGCTGTTGGTTTCCAGCGGCTTGCCCGGCAGGAAATGCATCAGGAATTTCATGTCCATTGTCCGGAAATAGGGGGTGAACTGCCAGCGTACACCCGGCGCTATCTCCCGCGAAAATCGTGACCAGTAGCGCAATGACCGGGCCTTGCGAAAGGCTCCCGGATTGGGGTTTTTTCTGGATAATGCCCGGTTCTTATAGGCGTCTTTGCCGGTGATATAACCGGCGGTGCGCTGATCAAGGTTGGTCAGGGTCAGGCTGGAGGATACTGTCCAGACCTCACCGTTATAATCCCGGCGCAGGCTCGCCTTCTGCTGGTCATAGCCCGACTGGTCGCGCCAGCCGTGGGTGACGGTTGCCAGGGCCAGCAGACCGCCATTTTTATCGGTGACACCTTCGGAGAAATTAAAGCGGATAAAATCATTGGCCCCGGCCTCCATCGACAGTCGGCCACCGTTGCGGTTGGCCCGGGGGGTGATGATATTGATCATGCCGTTCAGGGCGTTGGAGCCATAAAGTGCCGATCCCGGCCCCTTGGTGATCTCGATCCGTGCGGCCTGCTCGGTGAAGGCCCCGAACAGTTCATTGACATTGCAAAATCCGGCGGCGCGCAGGGGAATGCCGTCTTCAGCCATGAGGAAAGCGCCGCAGGCCCCGGCCCCGGTAAAGATCGGTGAGCGGATCGAGGCCAGATATTCCTGACCATTATTATGAGAGAAATTTACCCCCGCGACCCTGAGCGCCAGATCACTGAAATGGGTCTCGTTGACAAAATTCAATTGTTTTTGTCCGATTAAAACCACATTGCCGAGCTGATCCGATAATAATCTATCACTCTGGCTCGCGGTCGAGACAACTTCTGTAATATCACTCTCAGCCGCATGGGCCGGCAAAAGCGGCAAGGCAAGCCCCGCAGTCAGCAAACAGACGCAACAGACGCTACCTTTACTCACGGTGCCTTTACTCACCCTGATCTTTTTCACTCTGGTTTTTTTCACTCTGGTTTTTCTTGTAATCAACCCTTGACCCATATGGCTTGCAGCCGAGACATTTGTTCGCGGCTTTTTGATCGTCTTGAGAAATTTTCAGCAATTGCGCCCGGAAAATCACATATTGCCGGATACTCTCCAGCTGTTTCCTGTCCAGCACAGCCTTGAAAGACACCATACCATAGTCTTTCAGGATACCGTCCAGAGTAATATCAAACCAGCTGTCATTGTGCAACGCCACACTGTAACGCAG
>JAADGA010000258.1 GCA_013152615.1 Alphaproteobacteria bacterium | reverse complement strand
CAATGGCTGACCCCGCAACAGACGGCAGGCAAGAAATACCCTTATTTATTCACCGAATCAGAACCGATCCATGCCCGCAGCTGGATTCCGATACAGGATACCCCGGCCCTGCGCCTGACCTATAGCGCCCGCATCACGACGCCGAAAAACCTGTTCGCGGTGATGAGCGCCGAAAATAATCCAAACAGCCCGAGGAACGGTGTTTACACGTTCGTTATGCCCCATAAAATCCCGTCTTATCTGATTGCGCTCGGCGTCGGTGACCTTCATTTCAAGGCAATGACAAAAAACACCGGGGTTTATGCCGAAAAATATATTCTGAATGCCGCCGCCCGGGAATTTTCCGATACCTACAAGATGATGGCTGCGGTTGAAAAGCTTTACGGGCCTTATCGCTGGGGCCGTTATGACATCCTGATGATGCCGCCGAGCTATCCGATGGGCGGCATGGAAAATCCGATGTTGAGCTTTATCACGCCGACGGTTGTTGCCGGGGATAAGAGTCTGGTCAGCCTGATCGCCCATGAATTGTCTCATAGCTGGTCGGGAAATCTGGTCACCAACGCCCGCTGGGATGATCTGTGGCTGAACGAAGGCATGACGTCATATGTTGAAAATCGCGTTATGGAGGCGGTTTACGGCAAGCCGCGCGCGGTGATGGAACAGGTGCTGGACGTAGAGGGCCTGCGGCGCGAAATGAAGACCATGGACATCAAGGATACCAGTCTTCACGCCAATCTTGAGGGCCGCGACCCGGACGCCGCCTTTACCGGAATTCCCTATGTCAAGGGTCAGCTGTTCCTGATGTATCTGGAACAGAAATATGGCCGTGACGTGTTTGATCCATTCCTGAAAGGCTATTTTAATGCCCATGCTTTCCAGAATATGACTTCAGCACGCTTTATCGCTTATCTGAAAAGCCAACTGATGGACAAGCATCCGGGCGTGGTGACAATGAAGAAGATTGATCAATGGGTTTACGGCACCGGCATGCCGGTGGATGCCCCCCGCCCGGTTTCTGACATTTTACAAAAGGTAAAGCAATATCAACAGCTGTGGCTCGCCGGGAAAATTTCCCTGGGTGATATTCCGACCAAACACTGGTTCGTTAATCAATGGCTGTATTTTATCACCAATCTGCCGCAAAGCCTGCCCCGCAACAAGATGGCGGATCTTGACCGGGCTTACAGCCTGACCAAATCAAGAAATGACGAGATTGCCGATGCGTGGCTGCTGCAGGGTCTGAAGCATAACTATAGGGCTATTCTGCCCCGGCTGCGCACCTTCCTGCCGTCGATCGGTCGGCTGAAATTTATCAAGCCGCTCTATAAACAGCTGGCAACAACCGCACAAGGTCTGAAACTCGCCCGGGAAATATATGCGCCCGCCCGCGCCGGCTATCACCCGTCCGCCCAGAAAATACTGGATAAAATGCTGGATTATAAAAAATAGCGGCGCAGAAGCTCCGCAGGATCCCGGCCCGCCGCCCGTAGCTCGCGCAGCGCCGGGCTGTGGTTGCTTTTGGCGAGTTTATGACCCGTGTCATCATACAGCAGATCGTGATGAAGATAGACCGGGGTGGCGTAGCCCAGCAGAAATTGTAGCAGCCGGTGCAGCGGGCTGGCCTGAAAAAGATCCCGGCCCCGGATCACGTGACTGATTTTTTGTAGATGGTCGTCCACCACCACCGACAGATGGTAGCTGGTGGCGACTTCCTTGCGCGACAGGACGACATCACCGAGGGTCTGACGCAGGATTTTCGGGGTGGCAATCTGTTCCCCCGCCGCAAGATCGGTCCATGTCAGCGCGCGGTTTGCCACAATTTCAAGGGCCTTTGCCATATCAAGGCGCAGGGCATAGCGCCTGCCCGCGTCAAAATATAACCGCCGCTGTGTTGTTGTCAGACGACGGCAGGTGCCGGGATAGAGCGGGCCATCCAGATTATGCACCGCCTGACTGCTGTCGCTGATTTGCCGGCGAATATCCTTGCGGCTGCAAAAACAGGGATAAAGCAGGCCCTTGTTTTCCAGAATGTTCAGAGCGGCCCGATAGTCACTCATATGGTCTGACTGGCGCCGGACCGGCGTTTGCCACTCCAGCCCGATCCACTTCAGGTCCTGATATATCGCCTGTTCATAGGCGGCTGTGCAGCGGGTATGGTCAATATCCTCTATCCTGAGCAGAAACCGCCCATTATGCTTGCGGGCAAAGTCAAAGGCAAAAAGCCATGTCCCATATGCAGATAGCCGGTCGGGCTTGGCGCAAAGCGGGTGATGATCGCGGGTAAATGCTTCATAGGGCTGTCATAACAGATGCCGACAAACTGTAACAATAGAATGTTATTCAGAATGCGATATATTGGTGATATAGTGATACCAATGCAAGTTATTTTAAGGAGAGTTACGCTGCCTTTGTCTCAAACTCCTGATCTCAGACCGGTTTCGCTGGACGCTTGCCCGGCACTGGTATTAAATGCTGATTTCAGACCGTTAAGCTATTTTCCACTGTCACTGTGTTCATGGCAGGATGTGATCAAGGCGGTTTACCTTGACCGGGTGACGGTGATCGAGGAATATGACCGGGTGGTCCATTCGTCCACTGCCGCGATCCGGCTGCCCAGCGTTATTTCGCTGAAGGAATATATTTCGCCGGCAATTTACCCTAATTTTACCAGATTTAATCTATTCCTGCGTGATCGCTTCACCTGTCAATATTGTGGTTTTGTCGCTGGCAATGGCCGCGAACTAACCTTTGATCATGTGATCCCGAGGCGGCTTGGCGGCCGCACCAGATGGGAGAATATCACCTCGGCCTGCCCCGGATGCAATTTTGAGAAAGGTGGCCGAACGCCTGAAAAAGCCAACATGACTTTACGCTCGAAACCGGTACGGCCAACTATTTATAATTTACAGAATATTGGCCGGTGCTATCCGCCAAATTATCTTCATGACAGCTGGCGCGATTTTCTCTACTGGGATAGCGAGCTTGATTTATAGCCGTTCGGCCAGCTTGATCGCCCCCTGACAGCCAAAACGAATTATCGCCGACAGCGGGCCGTAGCCGGTGGCCTCTTTGGCCCCGAGTTCGACGGCAATATTGCGATGATCAACCTCTTGCTGGCGAAATTCCTCGATTTCGGCGGCAAGGCTCTGTTCCTCCGGTCCCAATTCGTTGATCTGACGAGCGTAATGATCATCAATCACGGTTTCGACTGCCTCGGTACACAACATCGCCGCCCTGGCCCCGAGCATCGCGGTGCCGGCACCAAGGGCAAAACCGGCGACATGCCATAATGGTGACAGCAGGCTTGGCCGGGTGCCGCGCTCCCTAATCAGGTCGCTAAAGCGTTTGAGGTGGACTTCCTCCTGCTGTTTCATCTGTTTGATGTGGCTGCTCAGCGGATGGGCGGGACCGAGGACGGCCAACTGGCCCCGATAGATATGAACCGCGCCATATTCCCCGGCATGATCAACCCGCAGCAGCCGGTCAATTTTCTGTTGTTTGGTTAAGGTGCCGGGGCGCGGTGACCGCTGTTCTATATTATCCGGCATGCCTTTTCCTTAAGGCCGCGAACAGGGCGAAGGCAACAAATACTGCCGTTGCCAGTGAAATCAGGAAATTATATCCGGCCATTGATATGCCAAACATTTCCCATGGAATCTTGTCGCACATCACCAGCTTGGCATTCATCATGGTGTCAAACAGTGAGTTCAGGTCGCTGACCTGAGTCAAACCGCTGGAGGTGCAGGTTGCCGGACCCGGCCACCATTTCTGCTCAACCCCGGTGTGATACCCGGCGGCAACGACGCTGACGTCAAGGGCGACCGCGGTTGCCCACGGCCATAATTTTCGCCAGAACCAGCCGGCATTCTTCAGCAACAGCCCGCTGGCGGCAGTGACCAGAATGGCCATATGGGCATACCGTTGCCACCAGCACAGGTGGCAGGGCTCCAGCCCGCCAATATATTGAAAGGCATAGGCCCCGGCAAGCAGAGACAAGGACATTAAAAAAGCCAGCACCAGCGGGTTGCGCCAAAAATATCCGATCAGTCCGGCGATAAAAGTTTTAATTTTTAACATGGTTTCATATGTG
>JAADGA010000257.1 GCA_013152615.1 Alphaproteobacteria bacterium | reverse complement strand
GGATGACTCCCCGGCTGATGATCGGACCGGATACCAAGGTCGTGATCTTCCAGCCGCTTGATCTCGTCGCGCAGACGGGCGGCGTCCTCAAACTCAAGATTACCGGCGGCATCCAGCATCTGCTTCTCAAGGTCGGCAATATAAGCCTTCAGGTTATGACCGACCATATGGTTGCCGTCAATATCCAGCGGCACCAGCACATGATCACCCTCGGCGGTGCTTTGAATGATATCACCGATCGATTTCCGGATGCTTACGGGGGTAATGCCGTGTGCTTTATTATAGGCGGTTTGTTTTTCGCGTCGGCGGTTGGTTTCTTCGAGCGCCGCCTTCATGCTGCGGGTGATCTTGTCGCCGTAGAGAATGACCTTGCCATCGACATTGCGTGCCGCCCGGCCGATGGTCTGGATGAGCGAGGTTTCGGAGCGCAGGAATCCTTCCTTGTCGGCGTCCAGTATCGTCACCAGACCACATTCGGGAATATCCAGCCCTTCACGCAGCAGGTTAATGCCGACCAGAATATCAAAGGTGCCAAGGCGCAGATCGCGGATAATCTCTATCCGTTCCAGGGTTTCGATATCCGAATGCATATAGCGGACTTTCAGGCCGTTTTCATGGAGATATTCGGTCAGGTCCTCGGCCATGCGCTTGGTCAGGGTGGTGACCAGTATCCGGTAACCGTTGTTAATGGTTGCGCGTGCCTCATGAAGCAGGTCATCAATCTGGCTGTCTACCGGTCTGACCTCGCACGGCGGGTCAATCAGGCCGGTGGGGCGGATCACCTGCTCGACAAATTCGCCCTTTGTCTGTTCCAGTTCCCATTTGCCGGGGGTCGCCGAAACATAGATGCTCTGGGGCCGCAACCGGTCCCATTCCTCAAATTTCAGTGGCCGGTTATCAATACAGGACGGCAGGCGGAAACCAAAATCCGACAGCGTACTTTTGCGGGCATAATCGCCGCGGCTCATGCCGCCGATCTGGGGGATGCTGACATGGCTTTCATCGACAAACAACAGCATGTTTTCCGGCAGATATTCGAATAATGTCGGCGGATTGCTGCCCGGGCTTCTCCCGGTCAGATGGCGCGAATAATTCTCGATCCCGGCACAGCCGCCGGTCGCCGCCATCATCTCAAGATCAAGTTTTGTCCGCTGCTCCAGCCGGGCGGCCTCGACAATTTTGCCCTGTTGATTAAGCGCGCGCAGACGCTGGTCCAGTTCGGCCCGGATGGTTTTCTGCGCCTGTTGCAGGGTCGGACCGGGGGTGACATAATGGCTGTTGGCATAGAGTTTGGTTCGCTCGAGGCTATCAATCTTTTCCCCGGTCAGCGGATCAAACATGATGATATTTTCAAGTTCATCGCCGAAAAAATCAAGCCTGAGCGCCCGGTCCTCATAACTCGCCGGGAAGATTTCAAGAACGTCACCCCGGACGCGGAAGCTGCCGCGCTGAAAGAAATTATCGTTGCGTTTATAGTGCAGTTCCACCAGCCGCCGCAGCAGTGCGCGCTGATCTGTCCGCATGCCGACCTCAAAGGGAATGGTCATCTCAAGATAGGTTTCGGGCGAGCCCATACCGTAAATGCATGATACGCTGGCGACAATAATGACATCATCACGTTCAAAGGTCGCCCGGGTTGCCGCATGGCGCATCCGGTCGATCTGCTCGTTGATGCTGGCGTCTTTTTCGATATAGGTATCGGAGCGCGGGACATAGGCCTCGGGCTGATAATAATCATAATAGGAGACGAAATATTCGACCGCATTGTCGGGGAAAAACGCCTTCATCTCGCCGTAAAGCTGGGCGGCAAGGGTCTTGTTGTGGGCCATGATGATCGCCGGTCTCTGGGTCTGCTCGATCACCTTGGCCATGGTATAGGTTTTGCCGGAGCCGGTGACGCCGAGCAACACCTGATCACTCAGGCCATGATTAATACCCGCGACCAGTTTTTCGATTGCCTGCGGTTGATCGCCGGACGGTGAAAATTCCGATTGCAGGGTAAAGGCAATGCCGCCTTCGGTTTTTTCGGGACGAAACATATCACTCTCCGGTATAAAATTCCGGGGCATACTCCTTGACAACAGGATTGTCCGAGGCCCAGCTGTGGCAACTGTCAATCACCAGTGGCCGGCTTTTATCCGCCTCTTTGCCCTGTGCCTCGGCGTCCTCGCGCGGCGTTTCATGATGATCGGCATCATGGTCTGAAATGATACCGTGGCCATCACCGGCAATAATTCGGTCAGGTGGGTGCAGCCGAGCTTGCCGCCGAGCCGTTGATTAATCGCCCGCCGCCAGCCGATGCCGATTTTTACCCCGACAAGCTTGCGGTAATCGACCGCAATATCGCCGCAACTGTCGAAGGGAATATGATCCATCTGCGCCTCGATATCCTGTACCACAAAATCATCATCAAGGGTCAGGCGCAAATACATTTCATGCAGCGGCACGCCCGGCGCCACCGTGCCGCGAAATTTATTATTAAAGCTGTAATGCTTGATATCCTCCATCCGGGCCTCAATATCCCACAGACCGTCTTCGCGCTCGTACCCCTCACAGATAATCGAGCGGCGATGCAGGGCTGTGCGCATAACGGCTTTTGACAATGGCATATCTTTCTCCTGGGGTCAGGTCCTATTAATACTGGCTCTATAGATAATTTTAGGTTATGTGAATTGCAAGTGCTATCATAAAGAAGATTAAATGACTATGTCCAAGAATAAAAAAGCGGTGCTGCTGTTGAGCGGCGGTCTTGACTCAACGACCTGTGTTGCTATTGCCAGATCACAGGGCTTTGATATTTATGGTCTGAGCTTTGACTATGGCCAGCGCCATATGATCGAGCTTCAGGCCGCCGCCCGGGTGGTGGCACAGATGGGGCTTAACGGCCATGTTACGGCGAAAATTGACCTGCGGCTGTTTGGCGGCTCGGCGCTGACCGCTGATATCGCGGTGCCTAAAGGCCGTGGCGGCGATGGCATGGCCAGTAAAGCTCAGGGTAAAGTTCAGGGTAAAGATCAGGGTAAAGTTCAGGGGGAAATCCCGGTGACTTACGTCCCGGCCCGCAATACTATTTTCCTGTCCTTCGCTCTGGCCTATGCGGAGGTGACCGGGGCCAGTGACATTTTTATCGGGGTGAATGCCCTTGATTTCAGCGGTTATCCCGACTGCCGTCCGGACTATATTGCCGCCTATCAGGCGATGGCCAACCTCGCCACCAGAAGCGGCATCGAAGGCGGCGGCCAGATAAAAATCCACACGCCGCTGATTGATATGACCAAGGCTGATATTATCACACTGGGCCTCGCCCTTGGCGTGGATTACAGTATCACCACCAGCTGTTATGATCCGGCGGAAAACGGCGATGCCTGCGGCCAGTGTGATGCCTGTTATCTGCGGCTGAAGGGGTTTCGTGAAGCGGGTCATAGCGATCCTGTGGCCTATATTGCCAGAGGAAATAATGACCTATAGCGTCAAGGAAATATTCTATAGCCTGCAGGGCGAGGGACGGCAGGCGGGCCGGGCGGCGCTATTCTGTCGCTTTGCCGGCTGCAATTTCTGGTCGGGGCGGGACCGGGACCGGGCGCATGCCGGCTGCAAATTCTGTGACACCGATTTTATCGGCACAAATGGCCGCAATGGCGGGAAATTTACCAATGCCACGACGCTG
>JAADGA010000256.1:14992-16213 GCA_013152615.1 Alphaproteobacteria bacterium | reverse complement strand
TCGACTCTATCTTCAGGGTGAAATTACGACCGGTATCAAGGGTGGTCAGTATGCCGGTATTCCCGAGGTTCTTCTGGATAATTTCAGGAAGATTTTCCGTCGCTGCCGTAAAAGTCTTGATAACGGTCGCCAGCGTATTTTTATACAATAATTTTGCAAAATTTATCTCCGCAGACCGAATTCCGTCCTGCGGGGTTGTCGCTGCCGGGCCGGTGTCCGGTGTTTTTAGCGGCGTCTTTATCACCTGTTCCTGTGCAATCAGGGCGTTACCGGCAATGGGCGGACGGGTGGCTGTGGCAGAGGCCATCGCCGGGCGGTCCTTTTGCGGCACCGCCTTTTCATACAGGGTGTAATTGGGGCTGGTTGCCGATGGCGGGAGCTGGTTCAGTTTGCGGTCGCTTTCGCGGGCGATATTTTCCGCCCGGTAAAGATCCGTGGCCTGATAGGATAATTGCTGCTGTCCCGGGGGCAGATTGTCCTTGCCGGGTATCGCCCGCGACCTTGGCGGGGCATCGCCGAGGCTGGTAAGCTCCAGCGTTACCGCCAAAGATATGGCGGTTTTGTCCTTTGCGCCCGGGTCACGAAATATCAGCCGGGCTTCAATTTCCCGGTCTATTTTTAAAATCTTGACCTCCAGCACCGCCCCCTGGGGGATTTTATTGATTTCCGGCTGGTATTCAGGCGCGTATTTGACGGTATATGTTCCGGTCTTTGCCGTGATCAGCGGCCGATCCTGACCGTCAACGCCAAGGTAATTTGCCTTGATCCGGCTACCGGCCTCAAGGTTGGACAATGTGGCAGAAATGGTAACCGCCGTTTCATGGACTGCGGGTTTCTGGCTACTCTCGGCGGTCTTTTTGGGTGACGGGCTATTCTGGTCGGGGGATTGCTGCTGGGCGGAACTGTCGTCTGATGTTGGCGATGTCCGGGCAACCCGCGGGGACCCTTCATCGGTTTTAAGGGGGATATACTGGGTGATATCAATTTCGCTCATGGCGACATGTTACACCTTTTTGGCAATTTCTGCCATATCTTCCCCGGCGCGGGTTTTCGGATGACGATGCAGCAGCAGTTTCTGATGGCGGATCGCATCGGTCACATGGCGGTCCCGGCGTACTGATCCCAGATAATCCGGGGTAAAATTCAGGAAATTCTCACAGACTTTCTTCAGGTTTTGATAGATTCTTTTGCCTTCATGGCGGTCTTCGGCCATGTTGACCA
>JAADGA010000256.1:0-14981 GCA_013152615.1 Alphaproteobacteria bacterium | reverse complement strand
GAGGTCAAGGTCCGCCTGCCGCATCCGGGACATTTTAATGAAGGCATAGGCATCGGTCAGCGATGTCGGATCGGCGGTCACCACCACGATAATCCGGTCGGCAGTTTCACACAGCGTCATCACCGAGGTTTCAACCCCGGCACCAAGATCCACAATCGTCAGGTCATAGTTGCGCGACAACCGGACCAGATCCCGATTAAGCGTCATGAGCTTTTGCCTTTTGAGCGCGGCCAGCGTGCCGGAACCGGACTGGCCGGAGATAATGTCAAACCCGCCCTGGGGATTGTCAAAACGGGTGATTGCCTGATCAAGGGTGATGGCCCCGGATAAAACCTGCCCGAGGTCGGTCTCGGGAATCAGGCCCAGCTGAATATCGACGTTGGCAAGGCCGAGATCACCGTCAAACAGCAATACCCGTTTGCCGCGGGCGGCAAACAGGTGGCATAATGTGGTTGATATCCAGGTTTTGCCAACCCCGCCCTTGCCCGAGGCAACGGTAATAATTCTGGAGGCGGCTGGTGCGCGGGTGGTCATGGGGTTTCCCCTTTTTCATCATTTTGGCCAGAGATATTATCTGAGATATGATCTGAGATATGATCTGAAATCTGATCTGAAATATGGTCAGGAATATAATCCGGGGTCTGATTCGGGATTTTTTCCGGTGTCGGCACAGAAATCCTGCGGGGTTGGACCCGGGTAAGCAGCCGGGCGAGGCTCAGGGCATCAACCCGTTCAATCCCCTTGGCCAGATAGGGGGTGATGCCAACCCCGGCGAAGGCAAGGTCCATGGTGGCGGCGGTGGCAAGCAGACTGCCGTAACGCCGGGTGACATCAAGCCGGGTGGCGATAAATCTTCCAACCCCGAGACTGGTGTAGGTTTCGGCGATTTCCCGGGCTTCCGCCGGGTCCATGCCCGCGGCAATTACCAGCACCGGTTCGACGTCCCCCGCCTGGATAAAATGCTGCAGGTCGGCCATTTCATTGCGGTCGAGGGGGTTATATCCCGTCGTGTCAATAATCACCAGTTCGTCGGGCTGTTTGCCGGTTTCAATCGCCGGGGCCAGCAGTGCCGGTTCCGGGGCCTCAATCAGGGAGATGTTCAGGACCTCGGCATAGCCCTGCAACTGCGCGGTGCCGCCGGTGCGGATGGTGTCGGTATTGATCAGACGGACAGTGCGGCCCGACAGCACCGCCTGACTGGCGAGCTTGGCGGCACTGACGGTCTTGCCAACGCCGGGCGGGCCGACCAGCATCAAGGGCCGCCGGTGGAAATCATTATTAAGCGGGCTGAAATGGAACATAATATCGAGGGCCTTTGCCAGCGCCGTGATATTTTTATCTTCATCGAAGGCCGCCGCCGTGGCCAGTATCCGCTGCCGTAGCGTTTCTTCGAGGCCGTGATGGTCAAGGAAGTGAGACAGGTCTACCGACTGGGTATAATCCTCCTGTTCCAGTTCTTTCAATGATTTCTGGACCACAGCCGGTCTTGGCCGCGGTTTCCTCGCGGTGCGCGGGGCTATTCTGGCCGCCGGAATTTCTATCGCAGCCGTGACCTTGGCCACGCCATCTTCCTCGACTGAATTAAGGATGATGGCGTTATCGCCCAAGGCCGTCCGCACCTGTGCGAGCGCCGCTGTCATGGTATCCCCGGTGAATATTTTCAAGCGCATAGCGGACCCTAGATTTGCCCAAGTGTTCTGATTTTAACCTTGGGATGAACTTCATTCTGTGACATCACCACGGTTGCGGGTCGGAAACGCTCGATAATGGAGCGGACATAAGGCCGGATCGTCGGGCTGGTCAGCATCACCGGCAATTCCCCGGCGTGGGCCTGATCCTCAAAGGTCATGCGCACCAGACCGATGAATTCCTGTAGCTTGCTCGGTGCCATGGCCAGTTGTTTTTCCTCGCCGCCGCCAATAAGGCTGTCCATAAAGGCCTGCTCCCATTCCGGTGACAGGTTGATCAGCGGAATAATACCGTCCTGATCGGCATTCTCATAGCTGATCTGCCGGGCGAGGCGGGTGCGGGCATGTTCGGTGATCATGACAATATTCTGGGTATAGCCGCAGGCCTCGGCAATACCCTCGAGAATGGTCGGCAGATCACGAATCGACACCCGTTCGCTCAGCAGATTTTGCAGCACCCGCTGAACCCCGCTCTGGGTAATCAGGGTCGGGATCAGGTCGGCGATCAGCTTCTGATGCTCGGACGCCAGGTCATCCAGCAATTTTTTCACTTCGGCATAGGACAGTAATTCCGGCATGTTATCCTTGATAACCTCGGTAATATGGGTGGTGATCACGGTCGCGGCATCAACCACGGTATAGCCGCGAAAGGATGCCTCCTCTTTCATGCTTTTATCGATCCATTTGGCGGGAAGCTGGAACGCGGGTTCGAGCGTATCCTCGCCCGGCAGGGCCACCGGCTCGCCGCGCGGGTCCATCACCAGCAGCATATTGGGCTGAATATCGCCCTGCCCGGCATCGGTTTCCTTTAGCCGGATGACGTAACTGTTGGCCGACAGCTGCATATTATCCAGAATGCGCACCGACGGCATGACAAATCCCATATCTGTTGCCAGTTGACGGCGCAGGGCCTTGATCTGATCGGTCAGACGAATGCCGCTGTCATCATTGATCAGCGGCAGCAAACCATAGCCAAGCTCGAGGCGGACCGGATCAATCGCCAGTGCTGTGGTGATCGGCTCCTCAACATGATCGACCTCTTTATCTTCCTCATCGGCAGCCTTTAGGCGGGCGTCGTCCCGCTGTTCCTGCTGTTTGACGAGGGACATTGTGGTGAAGCCAAGCAGGGCGGCGAGGGTGAAAAAGGGCAGAAACGGAATACCGGGCATGAGTGACAGCACCACCAGCAGGCCGGAACTCACCCCGAGCGCACGCGGATAATGGCTGAGCTGACTGAACATGGCCTTGTCGGTGCGCCCGGTCAGACCGGCCTTGGTCACCAGCAGACCGGCGGCGGTGGAGACAATCAATGCCGGAATCTGGCTGACCAGCCCGTCGCCGACAGTGAGCAGGGTATAGGTATTGGCGGCATCGCCAAAGCTCATGCCCTGTTGGGCGACACCAATGATCATGCCGGCGATAATATTGATGAAGGTGATCAACAGTCCGGCAATCGCATCACCACGGACATATTTGGCCGCCCCGTCCATGGCACCAAAAAAGGTACTTTCATCTTCAAGGTTTTTGCGCCGGGTGCGGGCCGAATCCTCGTCAATCAACCCCGAAGACAGATCGGCATCAATCGCCATCTGCTTTCCGGGCATGGCGTCGAGGGAGAAGCGGGCGGCGACCTCGGCGATGCGGCCACTGCCCTTGGTGATCACCATGAAATTGATGATCAGCAACACCGCAAACACAATGATGCCGATAACAAAATTGCCGCCCATAACAAAATTGCCAAAGGCCTCGATCACATGTCCCGCCGCCCCGGCCCCGGTATGGCCATTGGACAGGATCAAACGGGTCGAGGCGACATTAAGCGCCAGCCTTAACATGGTTGCCAGCAGCAGTACGGTTGGAAAAGTGTTGAATTCAAGCGGCGTCTGGATAAACAGCGCCGTCATCAGCACCATGACCGCGAAGGTAAAGGAAATGGCCAGCGATATATCAAGCAACCACGGCGGCATCGGCAGGAATAATACCGTCAGGACCATGATAACCCCGATGGCCATGATGATATCGGACCGCTGGCCAAGGCTGGCCATAAAGCCGGTCCCGCCGGAAACGTTATTTGACGCTGTATCGCTCATAGGCTGAGGTTATTACATTCCATAAGGGTTCAGGTGATATTAGGGTTCAGGTTAAATAATATTATAAATCTGGCGTTAACGGCATCCCGGGACCGGGAATATTCACCCCGTCCGACATATAGAGATTTAGCTTGTTGCGTAATGTTCGTATCGAAATGCCAAGGATATTGGCGGCATGGGTCCGATTGCCCAGACAATGTTTCAGGGTATCAATGATCAGGTCTTTCTCGACGTCGGCCACGGTGCGCCCGATCAGCGAGGCGGCGGCAAGCGGTTCTGCCCCCTCGGGAATCCCCATATTTTTCATCGCGGCACCGCTGGACTGAATTTCTATATGAGGTCGGCCATCGGGAAGGACAATATCGGACGCACCAATATTTTCGCCAACCGTCAGCAGCACCGCCCGGTGGATGGTATTTTCCAGCTCGCGCACATTGCCGGGCCATTGATGGTTAATCAATATTTTCATCGCGCTGTCAGAAACATTTTTATATGGCAATCCGTTAAATTCGGCATATTTGACGGCGAAATGTTTGCATAAGACCCGAATATCCTCAGGCCGGTCTCTTAATGGCGGAATATTCAGGTTAACCACATTCAACCGGAACAGCAGGTCTTCACGAAAGCGGCCGTTTTTGACTTCTTCCTGCAGATTACAGTTGGTGGTGGCGATGATTCTGATGTTAATTTTTACCGTGCTTGAGCCGCCGACCCGGTCAAGCTCGCGTTCCTGAATTACCCGCAGCAGTTTTGCCTGTAGGCGCACATCCATTTCGCTGATTTCATCGAGCAGCAGCGTGCCGCCATTGGCTTCCTCGAATTTTCCGACCCGGCGGGCTATGGCTCCGGTAAAGGCACCTTTTTCATGGCCGAACAATTCACTTTCCAGCAGATTTTCCGGGATGGCCGCACAATTTACCGCGATAAAGGCCTTGTTGTTGCGCCGGCTTTTATTATGAACATAGCGCGCCATGACTTCCTTGCCGGTGCCGCTGTCACCGGTGATGATGATGCTGGCTTCGCTGGCGGCGATCTGATTGGCAAGCTTTACCACCTGAATCATGTTGCGGTCGCGATAGATAAATTCATGGTCGTCAACGGAAATAGCCGTCAGGATGGCGGCAATCAGGTCCGGGTCCGGCGGCAGCGGGATATATTCCTTGGCCCCGGCGCGGATGGCGGCGACGGCCTCATCCGAATTTGAGCCGACACCACAGGCGACCGCCGGAGTCGAAATATGCTCACTGGCCAATTGATCAAGCAGACCCTTGATGTTGCATTTGACATCAATCATCAACAGATCGGCCCCTTTGGCGCGGATCAGGCTGAGGGCGGTGGCCTCATCAGGGGCGTGGATGACTTTGGCCCCGTTGTTGAGGGCAATCCGCGATGCGGTTGTAAGCTGCCCTTCGAGGGAACCGACAATTATCAGGCGCATTGGAAAATTCCACTATGTTCTGTTCCGGCAGGTTTAACCCCGGTATATTTAATTCTGGTTTTTTCTATTCTGGTCTTTGCTGTTTTGGGGCTTCTAGTCATAATAGCGGATCCGGTTTTTCTGGGGCAGCATGGCATTGAGCTGCATTTCCAGACGACGGGGGTTTTCCTTCCGGCCAATGGATAACACACAGGTCAGATACAGCAGACTCAGCGTCGATTCATTATGAGAATTTCTTTCCGCCTTGGTGGACAGCGGGATCAGGATCATATGGGCGAGGATTGCGCCATAAAAGGTGGTCAGCAGCGCCACCGCCATCGCCGGTCCGATGGTGCCGGGGTCGCTGAGATGTCCCAGCATCTGCACCAGCCCGACCAGAGTACCAATCAGCCCCATCGCCGGGGCGACTTCCGCTGCCCGCCGCAACAGATCGACACTTTTTGTCTGGATGCTGGAGGTGGAATATATTTCCTGTCTCAGGATACTTTCAATATCGTCGGTTTTGGCGCCGTCAACGGTCAATTCCAGACCCTTTTGCAGGAAGGGTTCGTCATCAAAGGCCTTGCTGGCCTGTTCGAGGGTCATAATGCCCTTGGCGCGGGCGGTTTCGGCAATCTGGATCATGGTGACGCCGATTTCCTGAGGGTCATGGGGGGTATAGACCATCAACCGCCACAGGGCCGCCGGAATTTGCATCAGGTCTTTCAGCGAAAAGCTGACGATTGTGATCGCGAGGGTTCCGCCGAGGACAATCAGAATTGATTGCAGATTAACGAAATCCATCGGCGAGCCACCATAAAGCATGGCGATCCCGACCAGTCCCAATCCAATTACTATGCCCAAGAGTGTTATCACATGTCTGTCCCTGTTTTTATTGCGCTATCGGGTGATCCGGGTTCATTCATTTGCCTTGATTATTTCGGTCATGGTAATGCCAAGCTTTTCATCCAGAAGCACGACTTCTCCCCGGGCAACCAGTCGGTTATTGACATATATATCAATGGCTTCCCCAACTTTCCGGTCGAGCTCAACCACCGAGCCGGGGCCGAGTTTCAGCAGTTGGCTTACCGTCAGGCTGGTTATCCCGAGCACCGCCGATACTTTTACCGGGACATCGAATACCGCATCAAGATCGCCGGTACCTTCCTCATCCGCCGCCGGGCTTTGCGCCGGAGACTCTGTGTCAGTCGCAGGCCCATTCTGGTCTAATTCCTGCCAATCCATATCTTCTGTATCAGACATCTGTCGCTAGCCTTTGATAAATTATAATTACAATTCGTTACTGCCGATAAATTTCTTCACTGGTTTATTCTCTGCTCACCCGGTTATGGTCTCCGATAATATACCGTTTTTCTGGTCAAGCTGACCGGTTGGCGAAATAGTTGCCGTTTCCGGCGCCTCGATAAAAAGCTGAACGGTATTTTTTATTGTTGCCATCAGACTGTCGAAATCCCGTTCCACTCCGCCGTTGGCCCACTCGACCCGGCAATCGCTGATATTGGCCATCGGGGCGCTGATCAGGACGACCTGTCCGGGAAAGCCCCGGGTGCGCTTTATCTTTTCCATCCTGCCCTGCAACGCCGACAGAATGGCATCGTCAACCCGGATCACGAACCGGGGTTCCAGCGGGCTGTTCTTCAGACACTGGTCAACCAGAAGTTCAATTTCTTCAAGCGGGGTCTTCTTTACCAGCGCCGGGGCGAGCTTTTCAATGATGGCAAGGGCGAGGCTCGCGGCCTCTTTATTCATCAGCACGACCTGTTCATCCTGACGGGCCACCAGATTCTGGGCGGCGTCAAGAATATTTTCAAGCAGGTCATTACAGTGCTGCTCAAGGCTGTCCAGCATCTCGGTTCGCCCGGCTTCCCGGCCCTGATCAAGGGCGGTTGCGCGAATCTCCGCCACCTTGTTCTGACTGATACTGGTGCCAGCATTATTTTCGAAATCATCGTCAAAAGTAAATTTTATCGCACTCATGATGCGTTAAATCCTGTTTTTAATAAATCAATTCATCTTCGCTCTTGGAATCATTGAGCACAATTTCGCCACTATCCGCCAGATCCTTGGCGACATTGACAATCTCCATTTGGGCCTCATCGACATCTTTCAGCCGCACCGGTCCCATCGCCTCCATATCCTCTTTGAGTATTTTAGCGGCGCGCTCTGACATATTGCTGAAAAACATATCACGGATTTTGTCAGAGGCCCCTTTCATCGCCAGACCCAGCCGGTCCTTGTCTATCCCCCTGAGCAGGGTCTGGACCCCGGTAGCGTCGAGATTTTGCAGATCCTCAAAGGTAAACATCAGCGCCCGGACTTTTTCAGCACTTTCCCGGTTGCGGTCTTCAAGCGCGGTCAGGAAGCGGGTTTCGGTCGCCCGGTCAAGATAATTGAAAATCTCGGCAATGGTCTCATGACTGTCCTTGCGGCTGGTTTTTGCCAGATTATTCATGAATTCAATGCGCAAGGTCTGTTCCACCTTGTCGAGAATATCTTTCTGGACCGGTTCCATCCGCAGCATCCGCTGCACCACCTCCATCGAAAATTCGTCCGGCAGCACACTCAAGACCGCAGCCGCATGTTCCGGCTTGATTTTTGACAGCACCACCGACACCGTCTGCGGATACTCATTCTTGAGATAGGTGGCGAGGACCATCTCATTGACATTACCGAGCTTGTCCCACATGGTGCGTCCGGCAGGGCCGCGAATTTCCTCCATAATCTGGTTAACCCGGTCGCTTGACAGCATCTTGCCGAGCAATCTTTCGGTATTATCAAAATTGCCGGTGAGCGAGCCGATAGAGGATACTCCGTTGGCAAAATCAAGGAACAACTCCTCAATTACCTTGGAATCGACAACCCCGAGTGACGACATGGCGAGCGACAGCTCCTTGACCTCCTCATCATCCAGCAGATTCCAGATGATAGAGCCATTTTCCTCGCCCAGCGCCAACATCAGGGCGGCGGCCTTGTCCGGGCTTGACAATTCCGATGCCCGGGAAATTTTTGATCCAGTCATTTAATCCTATCCGTATAACCAACCTCTGACGACGGCGGCGGATTCTTCCGGGTGTCGCTCAACAAGTTCCCCGACTTTCTTCAGGGCGGTGGCTTGTATCTTACCTTCTACCGCCGCAACATCAATAGCGGAATCAATGCCGCCTTCCTGCTGGGCTATTTCGCGCGAGGACAGTTGGCGGCCCTGACTGTCAACCAGCGCGACCGGGGCCGGGCCGCCGTCGGCGGCAGGCGGAGACAGGGCCTGCTGCTGTCCGGGCGGTAACTGTGCCATCCCTGCGCCCTCGGGGGCAAATGTCGCCGGTGGCGAGGTCATGAATTTAATCAGCGGTCTGAGGGCAAAGAAGATGAGCAGAATTCCGATCAGCATCAGGCCGCCAAGCTGGATAAAGCGCATGATGTCGGCCTTGTTAAAATTAAACATTCCTGCCTTGACCGCCGGTTCGCCGTAATCAACTGTGGCAAATTTCATATTGATGACCTGAACCGTATCGCCGCGTTTCTGGTCATAGCCAATGGTGGATTTAACCAGTTGGGCCAGTTTTGCCAGATCTGCCGCACTGCGGGGCTGGTACACAACGGCCCCGTCCTTGCCGGTTTTTTTATAGGTGCCATCAACCAGCACCGCGACCGTAATCCGCTTGATAGTGCCGGCCTCGTGAATTTTTGTGCTGATGGTTTTGGAATTGAGATAATTGGTCGTGGTTGAGGTTGTGTTGTCGCTGGACTGGTTCTTTATCAGCGGTTTTTTCGGTTTGGCCTGATTCTGATTGGGCAGGTTATTATTCACCGACACCGTTTTCTCATCGGCGTTTTCCCGATTGTTACTGACCTTTTCATTGCTCGATTCTGACAGGGTTACCTGGGTATTGGGGTCATAAACTTCTGACTTGCTGGTGATGCGGTTCATGTCAAGCTCCGCGCTCACCTCTGCCCTGACCTTGCCAAGGCCAACGGTTTTTTCCAGCAAAGTCTCAATCTGGCCGCGCAACCGGGTTTCGATGGAAATTTTCTTTTCTTCCAGCGATTGCGAGACCAGAGAGGCCCCATCTCCCGATGATCCGCGGGCAAGCAGCGACCCTCGCTGATCGACAATGGAAATCCGCCCCGGTTGCAGGTCCGGGACCGCCCCGGCCACCAGATTGCGAATGGCGACAACCTGACTGCGGGACAGGCGACCAGCCGGTGATTTTATGAATATACTTGCTGTTGCCTGCCGACTTTCGTTGCTGAACAGGCGTCGTTCCGGCAGCACCAGATGAACCCGGGCGCTGGAGACGTTATCAAGAGATTCAATGGTCCGGGCCAGTTCGCCCTCCAACGCCCGCAGGCGATTGATATTCTGGACAAAGCTGGTGGCACCAAGAGCATCACTGCGGTCAAAAATTTCATAACCGAGCGAGCCGCCACTGGTCAGGCCCTGAGCGGCGACAGAAAGCCGGATGCGGTTGACCATGGTTGCCGGCACCATAATGGTACTGCCGTCACCAACCAGTTTATAGGGGGTGTTTTTTGCTTCCAGACTTTGGACAATTTTTGCCGAATCGGATAAATCAAGGCCACTGAATAACAGTGACATATTTGGTGTTGATAACCGGATCGACAGGAAAATAAAAAAGCCGATGGTAATTGCGGCCACTGTCGCCATTGCGGCCAGTCGTGCAGGACCCAATGTTCTGAAAAATTCTGCCAAGCCATTCACGGTAAGGTTTCCTGATATACTTTATAATTGTAATATAACCCGATATTTTTTGGCGAGGTCCCGTTATCATAGGGGGCTCTTCACCAAGCTAATAGCAAGTCTACCAATTATTAAGTAAACAAGAGGTTAATGCTAGGCAATTTTTGCCTAGCGAAACCGAAAAACAGGTTGACATATAAGAAAATAAGGCTCTGCAACGCTTTTATAACCGGATAGGCCGTCTAAAAACATTATCCCGTCATATGGTTAGCCATTGGATTTTATGTTTAAAAAAAATTAACCATGAGAATCATGACTTATGGTTAACCGGAAAGGCTCATTTTTATAACCTGTAATATCTCACCCTGTTACGCAATTATTCAATTGCTAAATCTTTGGGATGAACTTTCCCGATAGTCCTGCACCCGGGTTACCCGAAGTCCCAGCAGTCCGTCCTTGTCAATGGCGCGCTGCCATGACAGGAATTCTTCCACCGACAGGGTGTATTTCTCACAGGCGTCTTCCAACGACAGCAGCCCCCCCCTGACGGCGGCGACTACCTCTGCCTTGCGCCGGATTACCCAGCGTTTGGTATTGGGCGGCGGTAAATCTTCCAGCGTAAGCGGTTGGCCCGTTGGTCCCATAACGGGGGAAGCTGGCATATTTTGAAATCTACTCATTCGCTACTCATTCTCCGGTAACATTTACACTCAGCAACCAGAGTAAGGGCAAGCCTTTAAAAAAAACCTAATGAACGCGGTTAATTTGTCATAAATAATAGATAAAAATTTTATCGAATGGCTTGTTTGGGAGCAAACGCATGGATAAGCCGCCGACATAACAGCATTGTCATATCGGCGGCTTATCGGGATAGTCAATTGAAATCCCTAACGTTTCACATTATTCAATTCGCTAAGCATCTGGTCTACCGTCGTGATAATCTTGGTATTGGCGGAAAAGGCCCGCTGGATGGTAATCAGGCTGGTAAATTCAGAAGCAAGATCCACGGTAGAGGCTTCAAGGGTCTTGGGCGCGATAAATCCGGCACCGCCGACCCCGGCCAGTTTTATATTCTGGCTGCCCGACTGATCAGAGACGGTATAGGTATTGCCCTGACGGCGGGTCAACCCGTTCGGATTCTGGAAGGTAGAAAGCGGCAACTGGAATACTTTTTTCGACAGACCATTGCTGAACAGGGCGCTGACGATACCGTTTTTATCAATGTTAACCCCGACGACATTACCAAATGTCGCGCCGTTTGCCAGCGAGGAGATGATGGTTGAATTACCGGCAAACTGGGTCATGCCGTCGCTCAATCCATCGCTCCCGAGATTAAAGGTAATTTGGCCGGCACTGGCCCCGCCGGTCCAGGGCACATTAATTGGACCGAGCAGGGAGGTCGAGGTCCCGGCAAGATTAAGGGTGCCGTCGCCGTTAAACTTTATCTGGCCACTGGCAAGCTGGCCGGTACCGGTAAGGCCGGAGGTCACATCGCCCGGCGGATCAACAAACAGCTCGACATTCCACAGATTATCGGCCTGTCTGAGCGCGGAAAGCGCCACGGTATGGACGCCGCCCCGGGCATCAAATACCTGGATATTGGTCTGGAAATCGGGTTTGACCCCGTTCACCGGCGGGGATATCCCGGCGGCAACATCGGCGGCATATCCCGCCATCGACCCGGCCACGGTCGTCGGGGTATAGGTCCCGGCGGGGATGGCGGCATTAATTGGTTGGGACGATTGCAGGTTGGCGCGGATGGCAACACTGGTGGTGGCCTCGGCTGTACTGGTCAGGTTCGACACATTGATCGGTTGCAGGCCGGTTACGCTCAGATTGGTTGGCGGCGCACCGTTACTGTCCAGCGGTACCCCCATCAGAAAAAATCCCGCAGTATTTTTCAGAAAGCCCGAGGCATCCGGGGTGAACGACCCCGCCCGGGTGAAGCTGATTTCCGTATTTGGCGTCGCCGGTTTGCCCTCGGTAGAGACGATAAAGAAGCCGGCGCCGTCAATGCTGAGGTCTGTGGCCGAGGTTGAGGATTGCAGCAACCCCTGTCGGCTGATCAGATTTTGCGGGATCGCCTGAACCCCGCCCGGAGAGAACGAGCTTGAGGAGCTGGTTTCGGTCACCAGCGTGGAAAATTTAGCCCGGGTTTCTTTATATCCGACAGTGTTGAGGTTAGAGATATTGTCCGAAATCATGCCAAGGGCGGAACTGTACGCTCCAAGCCCGGATACACCGGATGCAAGGGATGCCAATAAACTCATGTTATACTCCTTTTTTGTTTATCGACAAAGCCAATGCCGATGTATTAATCCATATTAATGAGAGCATTTCTGCGATTAGACTGGCGACTTCTGCGACAGGGATGAGGGTTGGACGGTCTGGATATTCTCGACCGGAGTCAGAATCCCGTTGACCGACAGATTGATTTTTCCATTGCGGGTCTCGATATCTTCTACTTTTCCCTTGGAGAATATTGCGGTTCTGACGTCTGAGCCGTTGGCGGTTTTTGCCGAAATGGTCAGGGTATAAACGCCAGCAGGGGTATTTTCCGGCGCGTTCCAGATAAAATCATGGACGCCGGCTTTATTATTTCCCAGCCCCTTGTAAAGGACCTGACCGTTGGCATCCTGAACAGTAAGCGTGGTTTTATCGCTATTGGATTGCAGGTTGTATTGCCATTTTGCCGTGCCCTTGCGTAATCCGGCCTGATCGGTTTTGATGGTGACATCGGTGCCAAGGTAACCGACGGCATTTGACATGGCGGCGGTTTTGGTCTGGCTGATCAGGTTTTCAAGATTTTTGTTGGTATTGATGGACTGTTCGACCTGACTAAAGGAAACCAGCTGATTGGTGAACTGAGTTGAATCCATCGGTTTTAACGGGTCCTGATATTTTAACTGGGTGGTTAATAAGGTCAGAAACTGGTCAAAATTCTTGGCAAGTTTGGTTTTGCTTCGGGCGGCAGCTGAAGAGGTGACAAGTGCGGCGGCGGCGGTTGCGGGGTTAACAGGCATGGTAAAGGTCCTTAATTCTATATATTTATATCCAGAATATTATCCGAATAGGTCATTTTCATCTGCTGCTGGGCGATAATATTATGGAGCGGCGACGGTGCCGGGTCATGTTCACCGTCACCGCTATCATGATCACTATTGTGATTGCCCGAGCTGTAGCCAGAGCTGTTTGGCTGTTGTCTTAACGAGAAATTCAGGTTGTTCCCCCCGGCGTCAAAGCCCGAATTTGTCAGGGCCTTTTGCAGCGACCCCTGATCACGGTGAAGAAGATTCAACGTCCGTTGATTATCGACGATAACGGTGGCGGTAATCTTGCCGTCTTTCTGAATATCCATTTTAATATCGACCTGACCGAGGTCTGCCGGTTTCAGGCTGATTTTAAAGCTGCTGACGTCACCCACGGCCTGTTGGGTGATGGCAAGGTTGATCTGCCGGGTCACCGTTTGCGGGGTGATCGTGGCCTGATTGGTGGTGGCGGCAGTGGTGGCGGATTGCCCCGGGGCCTGATTTTTAACAATATTGGGGCTGACTTCCTGTAGGGATAGCAGGCCCGTTTGCAGAGGTAGCGGGCCGGTATTTTTCCCGTCGGTACCAGCGGCAATCGGCCCCGCTTTCAGCGTCACCGCAGCGGGCACAGATTGAGGAAGCGGCTTGCCAGCCGCAGTCGGTTTATCGGTCAGCGCCTCGGCAAAATTCTTGTCACTGGTCGCGGTCAACGCCCCATCCCGGCCNNNNCTTTGGCCGCCCCGGCCTTTTTAGCCTTTGCCCGCGGATCTTTCCGGTCCCGGATGTCGATGCGGTCTTTTGCCGGATTCCCGGCGGCATCCTTGAGCAGGATTGCCGGCGAGTTTATGGCGGCAGTGCTGGCATTCCCCTTATTAATTTTACCCTTTTCCAATATGTTCTGGCCCGCGACAGGGGCAATTACCGCCTGTTGCAGGGTCGCTGCCTGTTGCAGGACCGCCTGCTGGGGGAGCGACGGCGGCGCCTGTTCCGGCCTGCGGTTTCCGGGATCAGTTTTTCCACTGGAATCAGATCTTCTGGAAGCCGCATCAGGCTTCAGGTCGGAAACAACCGGCGTTCGGGCGGCTGTCCCGGAACGAGACCGAGGATTATTTTCGCCGCCCGGGGCCAATTCAGCTTTGCTTCTGGTTCCCGTGTTCGCGGCAAGGGTCGGATCAGCAACAGCCTTAACGGAAGAATTCGTCTTGTCTACCACGGTTCCGGCTGCCGGTTCTGCCGTCAGGGCCGCCCCCGTGATATTCTGGATATTCGCCGGGGACCCTGCATCGGTCAGGGACTTTTTGGCGGAAAGCGAGGATTGTTTCCGGGTGATCGCGCTCACATCAGTGTTCACGTCAGCGCTCACATCAGTTTGTGCGGTCTTGGCCAAATTCGCGGTTTTTAAATTCGTGGTTTTTAAATTCGCGGTGGTCGCTTCGCTGGTTTTTTCGGGTAATAGCTGCCCGGATATTTTAGCTCCGGACGGTATTTTTCCGCGCAAGGCCGGTTGGTTTTTTTCAGGACGGGCGGTCTGACCCAGCCGGAAATTCCGCAGAGTATAGTCCGCAGATTCAGGTTTTGGACCGCCCCCGCCCGCGGTTTGGGCGGTATTTTTACCCTGCCCGGTACGATCAGAGCTATCCTGAATATCATTTTTAGTCTGATTCCGGATGATGATATTGCTCGCAACAGCCTGCGGGGTTCCTGCCGGTAATATCAGTTTTCCGGTCTTTTCGCGGGCGTTTTTTTGTCCGTTGCCGCTTTCCAGATTAGCGGCCCCGTTGTTCTGCTTCGGGGTATTCGCCGGGGTATTCGCCGGGCCATTCGATGCGACGGCCCCCTGCGATGTGACGGCACCCTGCGATGCGACGGCATCCTGCTTACTACTTTCCCGGGCGAGATGATCCTTGAACGGGGCCTGGGTTCCACTGGCCGGTTTCTGTGCCGGTTTCTGTGCCGGATTACTCCCGACATTATCCGGGCCGACATTCTTTGAGGAAGTATTTTTAAATCCGGCATTCAGTCCGGTTTTTTCTGGCC
>JAADGA010000255.1:1805-4140 GCA_013152615.1 Alphaproteobacteria bacterium | reverse complement strand
TCCATCTTGAAGATGATCGCCTGATTATCACCAATGTCGATCACGCCGGCATTCTCCCCCGGTCCGTGAATGACCCATGGGGCAGTGGTCGGCAGAGTCTTCAAGTATTTTTTTGAGGATTTATAGGAGCAATGCTCGCTCCACATCACCGAGAAAATACCCAGTTCGGTCAAGGTAGGCTCCCGGCCCAGTATTTTCAGGCACAGGGCATATTCATCTTTACTCAGGCCATGGTCCCGAACCAGTGCCGGGGTAATTTTTATGGTGTTATTCCAGTTCATTTCTGCCCTCTAGCCAATCGCGGTGATCATACTACGAAAAAAATCAAGACCGTCGGTGCCGCCCTGCGCACTGTCAATCAGCCGTTCGGGGTGAGGCATCATGCCGAGAATGTTGCGGCGGCGGTTGACAATACCGGCAATATTATGGCGCGAACCATTGGGATTGGCGGCAGTGGTTGCCTCACCATTATCATTGACATAGCGGAAGATAATTCTTGCCTCGTCCTCAAGGGTCGAGATCGTGTCGTCATCGGCGAAATAATTACCGTCATGATGGGCGACCGGAATGGTGATAACCTGTTTTTTATCGTAGCAATTGGTAAAAGCGGTATCGTTATTTTCGACCCTGAGCTTTACCGGTTTACAGATAAATTTCAGACTTTCGTTACGCATCAATGCCCCCGGCAGCAAGCCGCTTTCGGTCAGGACCTGAAAGCCGTTGCAGATACCGATGACCCGGCCACCGCGATTGGCATGGTCAATGACTTTTTTCATCACCGGCGCCCGCGCCGCCATCGCCCCGCAGCGCAGATAGTCACCGAAAGAAAAGCCGCCCGGCAGCGCGATCAGGTCAACTGCCGGAATGTCTTGGTCCTGATGCCAGATAATATGAGGCTTGTGACCGGTGATTTTCTCGAGCGCGACGATCATATCGCGGTCACAATTTGCGGCGGGGAATATAATTACGGCGGTTTTCATAACGGCTATTCAATCTTGATGGTATAATTTTCAATGACGGTATTGGACAGCAGTTTTCGACACATCTGATCGACAGAATTCCGGGCTTCTTCCCGGTCGGTGGCGATCAGATCGAGTTCAATATATTTTCCCTGCCGGACATCCTGAATACCGTCAAAGCCAAGCGCCGACAGGGCGTGGGCGATGGTTTTTCCCTGGGGGTCAAGGACGCCGTCTTTTAATGTAATATGAACATATGCCTTCACAATATGCCTTTCTGTGTTATGTCAATCTGCTGTTTCAAGACTGATGCCGAGCCGGCGGGCAACCTCGCGATAGGCGTCGACTTCCCCGCCCAGATCGCGGCGAAACCGGTCCTTGTCAAGCTTTTCATTGGTCACCATATCCCACAGCCGACAGTTGTCGGGACTGAATTCATCGGCGAGAATCAAACAGTAGCCCTCCCCATCGTCATCGTAAAGGCGACCATATTCAAGTTTGAAATCAACAAGATTTATCCCGACTCCGGCAAACATGCCGCGCAGAAAATCATTAATTTGACGGGTCATGTCGAAAATTTCAGCAAGTTCCGCCTCATCCGCAAGGTCAAGCGACAGGATATGTTCTTCGGCAATCAGCGGGTCACCCAGACTATCGTCCTTGAGCGAAAATTCGATCAATGGCCGTTCCAGCGGCGTGCCTTCTTCTATCCCCAGCCGTTTGGCCATGGTTCCGGCAACAATATTGCGGACAATAACCTCGAGCGGCACAATCTCCACTTTACGGACCAACTGTTCGCGATCACTCAGGCGTTCCAGAAAATGAGTAGGAATACCAATATGTTCCAGGTTTTTCATCACCAGTTCGGTCATCTTGTTATTGATGATTCCCTTGCCGGTAATCGTGCCTTTTTTCTGAGCGTTAAAGGCGGTGGCATCATCCTTGAAATATTGTATGATTGTTCCGGGAACCGGGCCTTTATAGAGGGTCTTGGCTTTGCCTTCGTAAAGTTTCTCGCCTCGGGATGTTTCGCCTTTAAGATTTTCAGGGGGCATGTGGAATTTCCTGTCACAGCTAAAAATTAATTGCCTGAAATCCGGTCGCGCCGATAGACTCAGGCGAGGCGAACATATATCAAATAAGACCAGAAAACAATTGGCTCTATTTTTAAAAATAAACAGTTTGGTCTTAAAAAATAATACCAAATGCCCTATATAAAATATATAGAACCGGAATGCTATCCGGCGTACACAGGAAGGTATAAAATTTATGAAGAGTAATCAGGAGACTTAAAGACATGACCCAATTCGAAGGCCGTGAAGAGGCATATGAAGATGAATTCGCCCGTAAGAATGAATTTGATTTCAAGGTTCTTG
>JAADGA010000255.1:0-1776 GCA_013152615.1 Alphaproteobacteria bacterium | reverse complement strand
GGGCTGTGGGCAGCCGTTAAAATGGGCCTGAGCGGAGACAAGGCAGATGATTATGCCGCCCAGGTGATTGAATCCTGCTTTGAAGAAAGCGGGGATGAAGATGTTTACCGGAAGGTCAAGGGTGATCTGGAGACAAATAATATTGACATTTCCGAACATCAGTTGCGCCGCGAAATGGAAGATCAAATGGAAATCGCGCGGGCGGAAATGACCCTTGAGCTGAAGGGGTGATTCTCGGATCAGCGTCCATTCCCGTCGATAACAATATCTATAGTTAGCCACCATTGTGCAGGTCGCCATGCAAAGAACATATTTCTGCGACATAAGTTGCGGGATTTAATCCGGGGTTGCGGAATTATGGCGGCATGCAAGGAGTTACAGGTTGAGACCCATCAAGTTATTTTTGTTGTTGTATGGTTTAATAATAATATTCCCACCATCTTTAATGGCTATGGATAATAGCAAACCTCAAATGCTCGGCGATCAGTATTATAAGGAATATTGGGAACAGAATTTCATTTTTGACGACGGAACATTTGTTACCAGTCAGTTTCTGGTGGCAAATTTTCCGTGGCCTGTCGGTAAAAAACACGGAATTATGATTGCGACTGTGGTCCGCCCGGACGGCCAGCGCCTCATTATTAAAAATGGCCGTAATTTAGGCGGCTGGGGATTTGATCCAAAGAAATTCAACATTTTTATTTATACTCACCGCCTGAGTAGTAAGGGCGACAAAGATGTCATTCATCTGGGGACTGTTGGTCAGGATGTGATCGATATTACCGGAAAGTCAGCGGTCGCCCCGCTGGATCACAAGCGTTTCAGTGCGGATGGCGGCTATATGGACAGTTCTTTTTACTTGCCGTATTTTAACGGTGAAGGCCGTTGGAAAATCCGTTGGGACAAGAAACAACCCTTTGTCACCGGTGCCGGGCGGGTGCAGGGGTTTGGGACCCATGTTTTATTTACCGGCAAGGTGGAGACTTTATTAAAAAGCTGGTTACGGGTTCGGGGGCTGCGCCAGAAAGACCGTCAGTCCGTCCCTTTTCTATCCTCTATTCAGCGCCCGAACGGGAGCAGGGATATTATTTTCACTCTGAAAAAACCGGATGGCAAACTGGTTCGCTTTTCAAATATCACCCTGAAATACAAGGATATCAGGGCGGGTAACAACAAATCCTCCTTTCCGACAGTGGTCGACATAACCGCCAGTAATGACAATGGAAGACTGACCGGGACCATCCACTTCAGTCGTAAAATTGATTATTTTAACATCAATGACCATCTGAATTTCTTTGAACGAAGCTTTGCCGGATCCCGGGCCTCCGTGACCAATTATCGCTATATTGCCGACTATAACATGGTCTACAGCACGGCTCAGGGCAGCGAAAAGCTTACCGGCAGGGCGCTCAGCGAATATCAGGATGTCCTGCCGCCGGCAAAAAAGAAAAGACGGCGCAGAAGAGGCCGGCGCTAAGGCCGATGTGTCATGCCGGCTATTCCGGTTGCTTGTGCAGTTGCCGCAGTATGTCACCGCAGGATGTCATATTTTGGGCGATATAGGTGGGTTTATAGATTTCATCCGCCAGATTTTCCAACTGTGAATCCAGTGTCGTCCCGCCCATAATCAGGATTGTTTTGCACTTCATGGCATTGCCACCGGCAATATCCGAATATATATTATCGCCGATAATGACAATATTTTCCCCGGTTGTCTCCAGCTTACGCGTCAGGACATACCACAATGCCTGTACCGAGGGTTTGCCGCTGCTGGTG
>JAADGA010000254.1 GCA_013152615.1 Alphaproteobacteria bacterium | reverse complement strand
CAGGATCAGGATATGGGGCGCATCAAGGCTCATCAGCGCGAACAGCAGCCGCGCCTTTTCGCCGCCGGACAGGTCCGCAACTCTCGTCATTGCCTTGTCGGCACCAAAACTGAATGATCCGAGCTTGGCCCGGACCTTGCTCTCCGGGATATTTGGCATCCGTGCTTTCAGGTGGCTGAGCGGGGTGCCGTCCATATTCAGTTCGTCAAGCTGGTGCTGGGCGAAATAGCCGACATTGAGTTTTGATGATTTTTTAAGCTCACCCGCCATAATCTTGAGCCGTCCGGAAATCAGCTTGGCAAAGGTCGATTTGCCGTTGCCGTTCTGACCGAGCAGGGCAATCCGGTCATCCATGTCAAGCCTGAGATTAAGCCGCCGCAACACCGGGTTGCCTGCCGAATAGCCGACTTCTGCCTGATCGAGGGTGAATAACGGCGGTGCCAGCGGTTTCGGGTTGGGAAATTCAAAGGCGAAGTTCTTGTCTTCGAGAATACTGTCGAGCGGCCCCATTTTCTCCAGCATTTTTATCCGGCTCTGGGCCTGTTTGGCCTTGGACGCCTTGGCCTTGAAGCGGTCGATAAAGCTTTGCAGATGTTTCTGTGCCGCCTCCTGCTTGACGATATTGGCACGGCGGTTGGCGAGCTGCTCACGGCGCAATTTCTCGAAATTATCGAAATTACCGCCATAAAGTTTGAGCTTCTGCTGATCAAGATGGAGGATGGCGGTTACTGAACTGTTGAGCAGGTCGCGGTCATGGCTGACGATGATGATGGTATAGGGATAGTTCCTGATGAAATTCTCCAGCCACATCACCCCCTCAAGAAGATAGTTGGTCGGTTCATCCAGCAGCAGCAGGTCGGGCCGGGTGAACAGGGTGCAGGCGAGCGCCACCCGCATGCGCCAGCCACCGGAAAAGGCCGAACAGGGTCGTGCCTGCGCCGCGTCATCAAAGCCCAGGCCAGACAGGATGCTGGCGGCGCGGGCGGTGGCGGTATGGGCGTCAATATCGGCGAGCCTGACATGAATTTCAGCGATCTTTTCGGGGTCACTCTCGCTCCCGGCGGCCTGTTCTAACTGTTGCAGCTCATGGTCGGCTTCCAGCACCGTATCCAGCAGGCTGGTCTCGCCGCCCGGGGCCTCCTGTGCCACCTGCCCAAGTCGGGCGCGGCGTCTGATCTTGAGCGTGCCGGCGTCACTGTGAAGCTCACCGGTGATCAGCTTCAGCAGGGTTGACTTGCCGGCACCGTTTTTGCCGACAATGCCAATCTTGTGCCCGGCAGGAAAACGCGCACTGGCCCCTTCAAGCAATGTCTTGCCGGCAATACGGTAGGTTAAATCCTGAATGTGAAGCATGAAAATACCTGTTAAAAATTGTCATCAGGGTTTAACAGGATTCGGCAAAAATACAATGGATGATTTCTTCTGTTGCAGTGTCTACGATAAAACATTATAACCCCGCGCGAAGTAAGATATTTTTATGTGAGGATTGAACTATGACTGCAAGCCGTACCTTTTCGATTATCAAGCCCGACGCCACCCGCCGCAACCTGACCGGGGCGGTGACTAAAATGCTCGAAGACGGCGGATTGCGGGTGGTGGCATCCAAACGTATTCATATGAGCCGTGATCAGGCCGAAGGTTTCTACGCCGTGCATAAAGACCGGCCTTTTTATGGCGAACTGGTGGAATTTATGATTTCCGAACCGGTGGTGGTGCAGGTGTTGGAAGGCGAGAATGCGGTTCTCCGCAATCGTGAAATCATGGGCGCGACCAACCCTGAAGACGCCGACGACGGCACCATCCGCAAGGAGCTGGCCCTGTCAATCGGTGAAAATTCCGTCCATGGCTCCGACAGTGATGACAATGCCGCGATCGAGATTGCGTTCTTCTTTAATGATGACGAAATTGTCGGCTAGTTTAATGATGACGAAATTGTCGGCTAGATCATTTCCGGGCTGATCATGCCCTGCTGCGGGTAGCTCGCCTTGTCGATGGTCGCCCGGTTGCCGCTGATTGACACCCGGCCCAGGGCCAGGAGTTTCAGGGCCTCGGGATAGATGACATGTTCCAGTTTCAGGACTTTTGCCGACAGGCTATCGGCATCTTCCTCTGGATTAATCGCAAGGGCGGCCTGCAGGATGATCGGTCCCTCGTCCATTTCGGGCCGGACAATATGGACCGTGCAGCCGGTAAAGCGCACCCCTGCCTCTAACGCGCGTTCCTGGGTATGCAATCCCTTGAAGGACGGCAGCAGCGACGGGTGGATATTCAACATCCGGTCACGCCAGCGGTTGACGAAGCGACTGTCCAATATGCGCATAAATCCGGCAAGACAGATAAATTTGGCCCGGTATTGTTTTAATTGCTGGTCCAGCGCGGTCTCAAATTCCTCCCGGTCTGCGAAATCCCGATGATTGACCACAGCGGTTGGAATGCCTGCCGCCCGGGCGCGCTCCAGCCCGTAAACATCAGGATTATTGGATATGACCGCAACAATCCGGGCCGGAAAATCCTGTTTGGCACAGGCGTCAATCAGCGCCTGCAGGTTACTTCCCCGTCCGGAAATGAGTACAACAACATCTAGCATGGTAAAGTATCCTGATTAACTGGTGGAAACGGCCTGCCACGAATTTGTATAGCCCCAGCTTCCGGCCTGTCCAGTAACGACTGTGGCTGGTTCATTGGCGGATTTTTCAACTATTTGGCCCAGACTGTAAACGGTTTCGCCGTTTTGCTGAAAAATTTTCCGGATTTCATCGGCGCCATCCGCCCTGACAATCACCACCAGCCCAATGCCGCAGTTGAATGTCCGGGCCATTTCCCGTGGCTCAAGGTTGCCGGATTGACGTAACCAGTGGAAAACCGGCGGCAGGGTCCAACGGTCGGCCTCAATATGGGCGGCAACATTATCCGGCAGAATGCGCGGGACATTTTCGATAAAGCCGCCACCGGTAATATGGGATATGGCGGTGATATGACCGGCTTTCAGCGCGGCTAGGGTGCTGTTGACATAAATCCGGGTCGGGGTCAGCAGCGCCGTGGCAAAATCCCGGTCCGGATCAAACGGGCATGGGTCATCAAGCCCGATTCCTGAATCAGCCACCAGACGGCGCACCAGCGAAAAACCGTTGGCATGGATGCCGCTCGCGGCCAGGCCAAGGATAATATCACCGGCCTTGACCCTGCCCCCGGTCAGGATATTATCACGCTCAACGGCACCGACACAGAATCCGGCGAGGTCATAATCGCCGTCTTTATACATGCCGGGCATTTCGGCGGTCTCGCCACCAATCAGGGCGGTGTTTGACTGGCGGCAGCCCTCGGCAATGCCGTCAATGATGGCCCGGCCCGCCGCTACACTCAAATGACCGGTGGCGAAATAATCCAGAAAAAACAATGGTTCGGCCCCCTGAACAATCAGATCATTGACGCACATCGCCACCAGATCAATGCCGATGCTGTCATGGCGGCCTGACTCAATGGCAATTTTCAGCTTGGTGCCGACGCCATCAGTCCCGGATACCAGAATGGGATCGCGGTAGCCGGCCGCCTTGAGGTCAAACAACGCGCCAAAGCCACCAAGGCCCGAGGTGCATCCCGGCCTTGTGGTTGAGGCGGCGGCGGGTTTGATCGCGGTGACAAGATCATTGCCCGCCTTGATATCAACCCCGGCATCCTTGTAAGTATAGGTCTTTTTGCCGTTCACAATTTCTCACCTGAAAAAGATTATTCGAGTGCCCAGATATAAGGCTCGCGTCGGCAAAAGGCCACCTGATTTTTTATACTGCGGGAAAATATAAATTTCTTGCCATAGTCATGACAAGATGCATTATTATAATTCCCGAGGGAGGAA
>JAADGA010000253.1 GCA_013152615.1 Alphaproteobacteria bacterium | reverse complement strand
TTTCCTCAACGGGACCCTGCGACTGTTGTTCTGCGGCAACCGGCAGTTTTTCCTCAACGGGCCCCGGCGGCTGTTGTTCTGCGGCAACTGGCGATTTTTCCTCACCAGGCCCCTGCGGCTGTTGTTCTGCGGCAACCGGCAGTTCTTCCTCAACGGGACCCTGCGACTGTTGTTCTGCGGCAACCGGCAGTTCTTCCTCAACGGGACTCTGCGACTGTTGTTCTGCGGCAACTGGCGGTTTTTCCTCAACGGGACCCTGCGGCTGTTGTTCTGCGGCAACCGGCGATTTTCCTTCGGCACTGGCCGCTTGTTTCCCGGCAGAGTTTTCTACCGGCTTGCCAACCGGTTCAGGACTGCGGGCGGCGGCTATTCTGGCCGCTTCTTCCGCACTATATTGCTGATAAACATAGCCAAGACAGGCCATAATTTCGACGAAATCCGCGCCACTGCTGCCAACAAGGCTCATCAGGTCCGGGGTCGCCGGAAACGGCCCTTTCAGGGAAATCTCGCGCGCGGCATTGGCCAGCCGTTCGAGCATATCGAGTCATTCCTGCCCACCACCCGATAGCCGCAGACCTCGTAAAACGGGCGCGGCGCTTTGGGATCAATAGCGATCGTACACAGACCCGCCACCGGTTTTTCCGGCAGCCGGTCCTGACCGGTGAACAGCGCCCACAGAAACAGGCGCAGCTGTGCCGGTGCCGGTTTCAGCAGGCTCGGGATATAAAGGCTGGCCGCCCCGAGCCAGATGCCAAGCTGTTTCATCTGAAACCGGCCTTGCGAGGTTACGCTGCGAAAATCGCGGGCAATCTGCCGCCGGGGAATAGCCCCGAGCTTCTCCACCATCTGAAAGGCGATGCCACGGGCCATGCCGTCAATCATTACCTGACCATCGGCCCCGAGCGCACCGTTAACCGCTTCCTGCAAGGCGAAAAGCGGCGATAAAATTTCCCCGATATGATTTTCCAGCCAGCGATCAACCCGGCTTTGCACCCGGGCAAGGCTGTCATGCTGCAACAGCGGGGTTGGAATGACAACGGCTTTGGGAGTCAGGATTGTCTGGCCCCGAACCACACGGGCGACGACAATACCGCGCCAGTTAATGGTTGAACGCGTCATCGGATCACCCAGAATAAGGCTTAGTTCTCCATCCTCCGCCGCAGCCAGTTCATCAACTCTGTCAGCAATTTTCTGTGCCAGAATTCTGTCAGCAGCGGCTCGAATTTCCTTGCTGTCATCCGGAAAATCTGCCTCTTTTAATTCGAATCCTTCGAGGGTGCCGATAAAGCTATCCTCAACATAAACACTGCCATCCATATCAACCGGGGCCATCAAACTTCCTTATTTGGCGTAACATTTTCATCAGCACCGGCAGGGGCCGACCGACAAAATAATCTATTGGATAGTGATGTAGCGCATCTGGTCACAGCTGTCGATATTAAAGCTGCACAGAAATGCTTCCCAAAGATTTCCGGCCAAAAGATTTCAGGCCCAAAGATTTCCGGCACACTGACATCATAACCCAGCCTGATAATCAAGTCTGATAATCAAGTCTGATAATCCGGTTTATTTGAAAATATCACCAAGCTTTTTCTTAACATTCTCCAGAGTATTTTTACCCAGATTCTTCTTTATCTTTTTCAGGCCGTTATTCAGGCCGTTATCAAGCATGCCTTTGGTGACAACCGTGCCGAGAGCCTTGTTTACCGCGCCAAAAATCACCGACCCCACCTGCCCCGCAGTCGCCGTCTTGTCTTCGGTGCCGATATTTTTCAGGTGAATATCCGGCAGAGTAAGCCCGGCAGCCTTGCCCCCGAGCAGGTCCGAGGCCAGTTTTACCCTGGTGCCGGTAATATTAATATTGTCGATGATGAATCGCACCTGACTTTTGGATTCTGTCGCCGATGCCGGACCAAAACTATTGGCATAGGCCTCAAGATTTTTCTGGATCGCGGCGATATTATTGCCGTTGGTGCCAATTTCATAAATCAGATCGGCACCGTCGATACGAATATCCTTGACATGAACCACAGTGCCAAACAGTGAATCCATGTCAACTTTTACATCCATAGCCCCAATCTTGAACGCATAGGCGGATTTGAACCCCGGAGGATTGCCGATGGTAAGGCCCGACAGGCTGGCATCCCCGTTCAACAAAGAAACCCTGATCTTGTTCAGGGTAACAGCGGTTCCGGTCGCTTTGGGTCCATAGGTGGTTACCGCCTCCCGGATCAACGCCCCCGAGCGTGAGGTGCCATATAATGCCACCCCGGCAATGATGACCAGAATAACCAACAAGACAACATATATATTTTTCATGATATAACCTCCATCCTGAATAATTATTTACTTATCCGGGTGGATATTAACTCATTTGCTGCGGCCTGTCATCTTTTCCGCCGTGCGCAGGGTTCCAAGCCCGAGCAGGGCCATAACCAGTTCCATCATATTATCGGTCAGAATGGCGGGAGCGGTGACGTCAAGGCCCTCAATCGCGACGATCCACTGAAACAACGGCAACAGCAAAAAGGCCCACAGAAAGCCAAGGCCACAGACCCAGCCGATAAAGGGCCGCCAGCCGGCAACGAACAGCGAGCGGTGGGAGGCCTCTACCCGATTGATTTCCGCCTGCAATATCTGCGGTTTCTGGCGGATTTTTTCCATAAGAATAGCCGCCTGCGCCCGTTCATCATCGCTGGTAAAAAGCTTGTCAACCACATTGCCGACGGCGGTGACAGCATCGATAGCCGGTCCGCCCAGTATTTTTGTTAATATTCCCATAGTGAAAGTTCCTTTAAATTTCTCTTAAATTTTCTTTAATTTCTGTGTCAGAATTTACGATAGCTATGGCCATCGAAAATCAGGCTCTGCCGGCGATTATCACCGGCATGATAAGAACAATGAACCCAACCGCTATTTGGCGTTTCATGATGATAAAATTCCAGAATCAACTGATCAAAAATCAGGTTGGCCTTGATCCAGTCGGCCAGATCACGATTCGGGGTGG
>JAADGA010000252.1 GCA_013152615.1 Alphaproteobacteria bacterium | reverse complement strand
TTGAATCATCCGGGTAATTTCGATGATTGGCTGAACATTTGATCCTTCGATCATGCCCTGGGTAATATGATAATTTTTTGCCGGGATTGTCCGGGAATTCGAGGTGAACATATTGTCACCTATTTTTTTCAGGCTGGAGCTATTGACAAAATCAACCACGTTCAACTGGGCGATCTTGCGCACCGATGTGGAAGAGATTGTGCCATCTTCGGCAATCTTGATATTTTTCGCCTTGGGCGGTATCTGTATTGAGCGGCCGGATTTATCCAGAATCTCCTGACCGGTGGAGGTGATCAGGGTATATTGACCGGACAGCGCCAGATGGCCATTGCGGGTATAGGCGATACTGCCGTCTTTTCGCTTGACCTGAAACATGCCTTTGCCGCTCAGGGCGATATCGAAAATATTACCGGTGGTTTCAAGCGCACCATTTTGCATATTGCGGGCAACGCCCAAATCCTGAACGTAAGAAATTCGTCTGAGCGATTTTGGCAGGTCGCCTTTGGCTACCTCGACATATTGGCTGAACATAACATTTTCCCGCTTGAAAGCGGTGGTGCTCATATTGGCAATGTTATTGGCAATAATGTCCATGCGCCGCCGACTGGCGACTTGATGGGAAAGTGCGATTGATAAAGTCAAATCCATCATGGGTCCTTTCTGGCCATTTGATTTCCCGCGGATTAATCTCTCCACGGTCACTTCACACCTGTTGGGTATGCATATGTTGTGCCAGTAATAAAATATTATAAAAACAAGCTGTTACCATGGTGTTAGCCTTTTACGCCGGGCAAAGGGGTAGAGTTTACCCGGTAATATCTTCCGCTGGCTGCGACCGGAGGCCCGGCTCAATAATCGGTATTTCTATATTTCAATTCGCCGGACGGCCTGTTATAATGGCTATGGTTAATGCGAAAAACCGCCGGGGTTAACGCAAAAAACCGCCGGGGTTAATGCAAGAAAACCGCCGGTTGGCGCTGGATTGGCCCCGGGGAAGGGCTAGTTCCTAACGACTTGTTAATAATAAAGAT
Source organism: Alphaproteobacteria bacterium (assembly GCA_013152615.1). GTDB lineage: Bacteria > Pseudomonadota > Alphaproteobacteria > Sphingomonadales > Emcibacteraceae > Paremcibacter. Next base: position 2,690 of record JAADGA010000252.1, on the reverse strand, counting down.
TTACATTTTATTTACGAAACGGCATCTTGAGGCCCTGTGTGGGGGCAATGTAACAGGGCGGATTGCCAAGGGCGGATTGCTATAATGAGTGATGAAAACGATACCGATGCAGATGAAGATGATCTGGCGGAGGGGCTGGAAAAGAAAAAAACCAGCGGCAAAAAGATAATTATTATTGTCGTGGCGGCGGTGGTGCTGCTGGCTGTGGCCGGTGGGGCCTTCTTTATGTCCGGCGGCGATAAAAAATCGGCAACAGATATAAAGGAAGCTGGTCAGGAGGCCGGTGCTGCTACGGAAAAAAAGGGTGAACCGCTGTTTCTGGAACTGGCGCCGATGCTGGTTAATCTTGATACGGCGGGGGGCAAGCCAAAATACCTGAAGCTTGTTGTCGTCCTCGAAGTGGATAAGCCGACGGCCGTGGATGAGCTCAAGAAGAAAATGCCGCTGATAATTGACCAGTTCCAGACATATTTGCGCGAACTCAGGGTTCAGGACCTGAATGGATCGGCAGGAATGTTCCGGCTTAAGGAGGAACTGCTGATTAAGGTGAATGACGCCGTCTACCCGACCCGGGTGGATGATGTGCTGTTCAAGGAAATGCTGGTTAACGGATAGTCGGATTATGTCAGACGAAGAAGAAATTGATGATGATGCCGTTGCCGCGGAATGGGAGGCAATGGCCGCCGAGGGCGCGGCAGACGGTCAGGACGACGAAATTGTCGAGGATGACATGGCGGCGGCGATGGGCGGCACCGACCGGGTATTGGACCAGACGGAAATTGACAGCCTGCTCGGCTTTGATGGTGAAGAGGATGATACCGGGTCAAAATCCGGCATTCAGGCGCTGATCAGCAGCGGGCTGGTTGCCTATGAACGACTGCCGATGCTGGACATTATTTTCGACCGTTATGTCAGGATGATGTCAACCTCGCTTAGAAATTTCACCTCGGATAATTTTGACGTTTCGATTGATAATATGACCTCGATCAGATTTGGCGATTATCTGAATTCGATTCCGTTGCCGGCGATGCTGGCGGTATTCTATGTCAAGGAATGGGATAATTACGGCCTGATCACCATTGACAGCAATCTGATCTATTCGGTTGTTGACGCTCTGCTCGGCGGGCGGCGCGGCACCGCCCCGATGCGGATTGAGGGCCGACCCTATACCACGATTGAACATACGCTGGTCGAAGAAATGCTGGCGGTGATGCTTAAGGACCTCTGTGAGGCCTTTGAGCCGTTAAGCCCGGTGGAATTCAAGCTCGACCGGCTGGAGACCAATCCGCGCTTTGCCAGCATTGTTCAGCCGACAAATGCCGCGCTGCTGATCCGGATGCGGGCCGATATGGAAGACCGGGGCGGGCGGCTGGAACTGGTGCTGCCCTATGCCACCATTGAGCCGGTACGGGAATTGCTGCTGCAACGCTTTATGGGCGAAAAATTTGGCCGCGATTCTATCTGGGAAAGCCATCTGATAAAAGAGCTGTATAATACCGAAGTGCCGCTGGAAGTCATTCTGGATGAGCGGACTATGACCCTTGGCGAGGTTCTGGGTCTGGAAGTCGGGCAGACCATGATGCTTGATACCCAGGCGGAGAGTGAGGTCGAGGTGCGCTGTTCGGGAATTCCGATGATGACGGGCCGGGTTGGCAAACTTGGACGCCATGTAGCGGTCAGGATCGAAAAGGTCTTCGATAAAAAGAAGCGGACACTCTGAGATGACATTAGCCCTCGATATTATCATTATCATTCTGGTTAGCGTTATGATCGCCTATTCGGTAATATTAAATGCCAGACTTAAAACTTTCCGCAACAGCCACAATGAAATGGCGGCGCTGATTGAACAGTTGAATGGCACGATTGGCAAGGCGCTGACATCGGTTGAAATCCTGAAAGAAACCGCGCTTTCGGAGGAGGCCAGACTGAAAAGTCTGATTGCCAAATCCCGGTTGCTGGCCGATGAGCTGGAAATCATTACTGAAAGCGGGTCAAATCTGGCCGACCGGATTGAGCGGGGGCTGGTGCCAAAACAGAATCCTGAAATATATGAGGAAACCGGGGGGGAGAATATATCCACGGATGAAGATGAGGGCTATGAAGAAGATAATGAAATGCTGGAAACCCTGAAAAATATCCGGTGAAAGCCGTCGCGCGCCCGTCCCGGGACCCCCTGTTGCCAGAAGTTTGGGCCAGAGTTTTGGGTCAGCGTTTAGGACCAAAATTTAGGGCCAGCGTTTAAAGCCAGCATTTAGGGCCAGCATTTAAGGAAAGATGATGATAAAGAAGATTCGTTTGTTACCGCTGTCTATTGCCATCATGTCGCTGATACTTGGTGTGAGGATTGTCGATTTTTCCTTCGGCGTGAAAGAGGCCCTTGCCCAAACCGCTGCGCCAAAGCAGCAAAGCAAACTGGTTGAAAAGGCTGGTAAAAAAGTCAAAAAGCCCGCCAGAAAGGCCAAATCTCCCCGGTTATTAAGCAGTATGCCGACCCGCGAGGAAATTGAATATCTGGAAAAGCTGTCGCAGCGCCGCCAGCAGTTGGACCGCCGTGCCCGGGCGCTGAATGATCGGGAGAGGCTGCTCAAGGCGCTGGAACTGCGGATTACTGAAAGAACCAACACTCTGAGAAAAATCGAACAGACCATTAATGCCGCCCTGAAGCGCCACGACCTCATGAAAAAAGCTCA
>JAADGA010000251.1:14651-27081 GCA_013152615.1 Alphaproteobacteria bacterium | reverse complement strand
ATATGAAGGCGCAGATGGGCGCCTGTGTCATTGGCGAACGGCGCATGCTTGACCTGATCGGCAAATATGGTCTGGCGAGTTATCAGGATCACAAGGCGGCGCTGTTCAAGGCCACGCGCAAGATGATGGAGGCCGAAATCCGCAAGGTGCCCAATGGTGTCTATAATGGCGAGGGCTATGTTTTTTATGATGGCCGTCACGAGGGCAGTAAATTTACCATCCGGGTGAAGATTACGGTTGAAGATGAAAAAATTACTTTTGATTACGGCGCAACCGATGCCCAGACCAACGGCTTTGTCAATGGCACCTACACCTCAAGTGCGTCGGCAACCATCCTGACCTTCCTGCAGATGGTCAACCCCGACATTCCGCATAATCAGGGCATGGTCGAACCGATCGACATCCTGATCCCGGAAGGCACAATATTGAATGCGTCTTATCCCAAGGCAACGACATTCGGCAATCACCTGTGTCCGCCCAATGCCGATGCCATCATCCGGGCGTTATCACCGGTGATGGCGAATAATGTCACCGCGGGCTGGAATAACCTGTTATGCTCGCTGTCCACCGGCAAGGATGCCGAAAAAGACGACACCTATGTCGATATTTTCTTTATGGGGATGAAGGGTGGTTCCGGCGCAATGAACGGCACCGACGGTTATGATCATATCGGCATGATTGATGCCTCTGGCGTGGTGCTTGATCAGGATTATGAAATGTTCGAGCAGCAAACCCCCCACACCCTGATCAAACATGAATATTACCGGGACAGTGCCGGTGCCGGCAAATGGCGCGGCGGCCTTGGTACCGAAACTATTTATAAAGTTGGCTCGGACGATACCCAGATTGTGACCTTTGGCGATGGTGATTTTGAACCATCTTTCGGTCTGTTTGGCGGCAAGGGCGGTAATCTCAACCTGATTAAAATGACTTATCCTGATGGGACAGAAGTTGTGCCGCGCAACAAAGATCTGATTACCGGGGTGCCGAAAGGTACCGTTTATTATCAGATCGCCGGTGGCGGTGGCGGCTATGGCCGACCCGAAGAACGGGAGCGAACGACCCTCGCCCGTGAAATCAGGGATGATATTATTTCCGCAGAAAAGGCGGCGGAACTCTATGGTTATCGGACGGAGTAAGCATTATGGATTTTGAGCTATCCGCAGATCACCGGCTGATCAAAGAAACATTCGCCCGTTTTTGTGATGAGCAGATTATGCCCAATGCCGCCGCAATTGACGAGGCCCATGATTACCCCTACGACCTGTTTCGTCAATTGGGCGATCTCGGGTTTTTTGGTATGCGTTATCCGGAAAAGGTCGGCGGCAGTGATCTTGATATTCTCGCCCTGTGTCTGGCGCTGACCGAAGTGGGCGCGCGGCTCGATGTCGCTTGCGGGCTGTGTCGCGATGCAGTCGCTGATGGGCACCAACTTTCTCCACCTGCTCGGCAATGACGATATTATCGAACGGCTGTTTAAACCGGCGCTTAAGGGTGAGAAAATCGGCGCGATCTGTATGACCGAACCCAATGCCGGCAGTGATCTGCATGGCATTACCACCAACGCCAGAAAAGTTGATGGCGGCTATCGGATCAATGGTCAGAAGATGTGGGTGACGGCGGCACCAATGGCGGATTTCTTCACCGTTTTTGCCAAGGCCGGGCCGGAGATGAAATTGACGATATTTCTGGTGGAAAAAGATTTTGACGGCCTTCATGTTGGTCGCGCGATTGACAAGATGGGGGTGTGGGCGCTGCCAACCTCGGAGGTGGCGTTTAATGACTGCTTTGTCCCCGACAGCCACCGTTTGAGCAAGGAATATGGCGACGGCGGCGACCATCTGCGGACGGTGCTGGCGGAAATCCGCATTATCACCGGGGCGATGGGGCTGGGTGTCGCCCGGGCGGCCCTTGACGAAGCGGTAAAATATGCGGCGGAACGTAAGCAGTTCGGCAAGCCGATCAACCGCTTTCAGGCGATTCAGTTAAAACTCGCCGAGATGGCGACCGATCTTGAGGCCGCAACCCATATCGTTCATTATGCCGCCTGGCTTAAAATGACCGGCAGGCCGCCTCTGCAACAGGCGGCGATGGCGAAACTTTTTGCCACCGAGGCCGCCGCCAGCATTTGTGACAAGGCGGCGCGGGTGCTGGCGTCTTACGGCTTTGCCATGGAATATCCGGTTCAGCGCTATCTGCGTGACGTGCGCTTTACCCTGATCGGCGGCGGCACCAGCGAAATACTGAAACTGACCATAGCCAAAGGGTTAAACTGATGACAGAAAATAAAATACGGGTGCTGATGGGCAAGCCGGGGCTTGACGGCCATGATCACGGTGCCAAAGTGGTGGTCCGCGCGATGATGGATGCCGGGTTTGAGGTGATCTATACCGGGCTGCGTAAGACCCCGCGCCAGATTGCCGAGGCAGCGTCAAATGAAAATGTTGACGTCATCGGCCTGTCCAGCATGGCCGGGTCCCATATCCCCTTTTGTCAGAAATTAAAACCGCTGCTGAAGGAATATAACCTCGAAGACAAGCTGTGGATTATCGGCGGCAATGTGCCGAAAAAAGATCATGAGGCCCTGCAGAAAATCGGCATCGACGCCGTCTTCCCGACCGGTAGCCATTTTGATGACATTATTGATTATATCAGAAGCCGTTACCGCCAACTGGTCTAGAGAGGACAACAATGACCCAGAAAAAAATTATTAACGAGTCCGGTATTGAGGTTAAAGAGCTTTATACCGAAGCTGATGTCGAGGCCTCGGGCGGGGTTGGGATGGTCGGGCTTCCGGGCCAGTATCCGTTCACCCGCGGCATTCACCGGGAAATGTACCGCAAACGGCCGTGGACCATGCGCCAATATACCGGTTTCGCCAATGCCAAAGATACCAATGAACGCTTTCACTATCTGATTGAAAATGGCCAGACCGGATTGAATGTCGCCTTCGATCTGCCGACCCAGACCGGGCTTGATACCGATGATCCGCTGGCCGAAGGCGAGGTTGGCCGGGTCGGCATGGCGGTCGATACCCTGCGTGATTTCGAGATTGCCTTTGACGGCATCGACCTTGAGAAGATCACGGTATCGCTGACCATCAACGGCTCGGCAGCAATCCTGATTGCGATGTATCTGGCGATGGCGGAAAAGCGCGGCTATGACGTTGCCAAACTGCGCGGCACCGCCCAGAATGATATTCTGAAGGAATTTATTGGCCGTGGCACCTGGATTTTTCCGGTTGAACCATCAATCAAGCTGGTCGGCGATACCATCGAATATTGCGCCAAATACGCGCCGAAATACAGCCCGGTCAGTGTCTGCGGCTATCATATCCGTGAAAGCGGTGCGACGCCAGCGCAGGAAATGGCCTATGCCTTCTGTATTGCCAAGGCCTATGCCGATGACATGTTAAAACGCGGGCTGCATATTGATGAATTTGCCGGACGGCTCAGCTATAATTTCAATATTTTCGGCAATATTTTCGAGCAGGTGGCGAAATTCCGTGCCGGGCGCGGGCTGTGGGCCAAGATTATCAAGGAAGATTACGGTGCCGAAAATCCAAAATCCATGTGGCTCCGGATGATTGCCGCCGGTGGTGGTGGTGGCCTGACCATTGAGCAGCCGGAAAATAACATCGTCCGCGGTGCCTATTACGCCCTGATCAGTGCGCTGTCCGGTACTCAGACCATGGCGCTATGCTGTTATGATGAGGCCTATACCATTCCGTCGGAATATGCCCAGCGGATTTCACTCAGAACCATGCAGTTGCTGATTGAGGAAATGGGGCTGTGCGAGACGGTTGATCCCTTGGCCGGGTCCTATTATGTCGAGACCATGACCAACGATATGCGCCAGAAAATGGAGGAAACCATGGCTGAGGTTGAAGCCGAGGGCGGTATCGTCAAAATGGTCTCCGAAGGCATCATTCAGGCCAAGGTGTCGGCACAGGCCTATGAGATGCAGAAAGATATTCAATCAGGAGCTTTTCCGAAAGTCGGGGTCAATTGTTATCAGATCAAGGAAGAGGAAAATGAGGTTGAATTCCATGATTATAATATCCGGGATGCCGAACAGCAGGTTGAAAATCTGAACGCTGTCAAGGCCGAACGCAGTCAGGCCGAGGTCGAGCGGACATTAACCCAGGTCAAGGCCGACGCCGAAGCCGGAAATAATGTTATGCCGGCGATTGTCGAGGCGGTAAAGGCTTATGCCACCGTTGGCGAGATCACCACAAAGCTGGTTGAGGTTTATGGTACGTATCAGGAACCGATCCGTTTTTAAGGCAAGCTTTTAGGAAGAGCATGGAAATGTCAGAAATCGAGAAATATGTGGCACCGCTCGCGGTGCAGGAAGCCGTCAGGATATTGGCGGCGGGCGCGGTGACCATTGTTGCCGGTGGTACTGACCTCACGCCGCAGATCAATGAAGGCCGCCGGGTTTATGCGCCGACATTGATGAATATTCGCCGCATTGATCAATTATCCCGAATATCGGTGGACGGTGACAATATCCGGATTGGCAGTCTGGCCACGGTCGCGGAAATCCGCGATAATGAACTGATCAAAGATCATGCCGCAATATTATGCCAAACCGCCAGCCATTTCGCCAGTGAGCAGATCCGTAATGCCGCCACCGTCGGCGGTAATATCTGTAACGCTTCCCCGGCGGGAGACATGATCATCCCGCTGCTGGTGCTTAGGGCCGAAGTTGAGCTCGCGCGGTGGCAGGACGGGGCGATGACGGTCCGGCGGGTGGCGCTGGATCAGTTCTTCACCGGGCCGGGCAAAACGGTTCGCCGTGATGACGAGCTGTTGACCGCAGTGGTTTTCAAGCGGCCTTCGGCTGATTTTATCGGCCAGTTTCGTAAATCCGGGCCGCGTCCGGCGCTGGAAATTTCGACGGTATCAGTCGGCATTGGCGGCGATATCAAAGCGGGCCGCTTCAGCAATGTCCGGGTGGCGTTTGGTGCTGTCGGGCCGACCCCGCTCTGCGGCAAACAGACCGAGGCGGCGCTTGAGGCAAAAATTCTGGATCATGATGTCATTCAGGCGGCGGTTCACGCGGCACAGCAGGATGCCAGCCCGATTGACGATATCCGGGCGACCGAATGGTACCGCAATCACCTGATCGGCGTATTTACAGAGGAGCTATTGAATAATGTCTGTCAAAATTGACCTGAATTTCACCCTGAACAGCCGACCGGTCACCACGCAGGTTCCGGTGGAAATGACGGTGCTTGAGCTGCTCAGGGACGGGTTTGACCTCAAGGGGACAAAATATGCCTGTGGCGAGGGCGAATGCGGCGCCTGCACCATTGAAGTCGATGGCCGGACCATTAACAGTTGTCTGATGATGGCGGTGGACCTTGAGGGGCGCACGGTCATGACTATTGAGGGCCTGCAGACCGGGAGCGTCCTCAATCCATTGCAGCAGTCCTTTGTCGATCACGTGCGGTACAATGCGGCTTTTGCATGCCGGGCATGATCATGCAGGCCAATTATCTGGTAAAGAAAAACCCGGACCTCACCCGCGCTGAAATGAAACGCGGTCTCGAGGGCAATGTCTGTCGCTGTACCGGCTATACCAAGGTGCTGGACGCGGTTGCCGCCGTGGTTGGAGCAAAATAACAGGAGCCTGTAATGGCAGAACAAGTCGCCTTTCACCATATTGAAAAAACCAGCCTGATCGGCAAGAGAATAAAAAAGCCCGATGCTCCAGCCAAGGCGACCGGCAAGACCCGCTATATCAATGATATGGTGTTGCCCGGGATGCTTTACGGCAAGATATTGCACGCCGGGCGGCCCCATGCGGAAATTATTTCTATTGATACCTCAGCCACAGAAAAACTCGCCGGGGTTCATCTGGTGATCACCGCGAAAGATATTCCCGACCTCAAGCTCGGCTTTGTCAAGGATAACGCGCCGTTGAAGGATAAAGTCCGTTGCGAGCGGGATGAGGTCGCGGCGGTCGCGGCAGAGACAGAGGCAATAGCGGCCGCAGCAATAAAGTTGATCCGGGTTGAGTATAAGGATTTACCGGGGGTTTTCAGTGCCGAAGACGGGCTGAAAGACGGCGCACCGGTGATACAGGAGCGGTTTCCCGATAACAAAAGTCTGCGATTCACTTTCAAGCATGGTGATCTGGAAAAGGCCGAGACCGGGTCAGATATTATACTGGATGATAGTTTTAATGTCCATTATGTCACTCATTGCTGTATGGGCACCTCGTGCGCGATTGCTGATTTTGATCATAATGGCCGGCTCACCATCTATTCCCAGACCCAGTATCCCTATAATTACAAGATGGATCTGGCGCCGGCGCTCGGCATTGACCCGGGTGATATCCGGGTGATTCAGCCGCCGACCGGTGGCTCCTTTGGCGCCAAACTTGATATTTATCCGTTTGAGCCGGTGGCGGCGATTCTGGCGCAGAAGACCGGCCGTCCGGTAAAAATTATTTTTGATCGGCAAGAGGAATTTATCAATTCGCCGACCCGCCAGCCGGCCCGTATTCACCTGCGCTCCGGTTGCACAAAGGACGGTGTTTTAACTTTCCGCGCCGCCGATGTGCTGATGGATAACGGGGCCTATACCTCATGGGGGCCGACGGTGCCGGTGATTATGATGCGTACAGTATCCGGCCATTACCGGGTGCCGGTGGTCGATTTTGTCGGTCAGGCGGTCTATAGCAACAATGCCTATGCCGGGTCGTTTCGCGGTTACGGCAATGTCCAGATGACTTATGCCACGGCGCAGCATATGGATATGCTGGCCGAAAAACTGGCGGAAGAATATAATCTTGACCCGATCGACTTCAGGCTTAAAAACGCCCAGAAATCCGGTGAAGTAACACCGCAAAAGTCATTCCTCCGCGAATGTGCGCTGGCGGAATGCCTGACCACGGCGGCACAGGCCACGGATTATGTGGCGAAGCTCAACAAATACAGCACTGAACGGGAGCAGCCGGGCCGCTACAAGCACGGCATTGGTCTGGCAAGCTCGATCCATAATGCCGGTGGTGCTAAAATTCATAAATCGGACGGCTGCGGCACCATCCTGAAAATGGATGATTACGCCCGGGTGACCGTGATCACCGGGGCGACCGAAATTGGTCAGGGCATTGACGCGGTAATCGGCCAGATTGTTGCCGAAGAACTCGGGGTGCCGCCAGAACATGTGACGCTGGTCAATGATGACAGTGACCTCGGGCCGTGGGATGTCGGGGTTCATGCCTCGCGCACCACCTTTATCGCCGGTAACGGTGCCCGCCGCGCCGCGATCAAGGCCAAGGAACAGATTCTGGCGGCGGCGTCAAAGCGGGCCAATGTCGCGGCGAATGCGCTTGATCTGCGTGGTGGTTATGTGGTGCAGGACAAGGACGGCGCAGTGGTGACAAAGCTCGACAAAATGTTGCGCCAGATGCATTTTCAGCCGGAGCCAGATGTGGTCATGGTCAGCGATTATTACGAGCCTAACAGTGAGCCCGAGGGCAGAGATCATATTTCCGATCATTCGGCGGCTTACGCCCACGCGGTTCATATTGCCGAGGTCGTGGTCGATACCCTGACCGGTGAAGTGAAGCTGGAGAAGATCACCATGGCTCAGGATGTTGGCCGGGTAATCAACCGCATGGGGCTTGAGGCCCAGATGGAAGGCGGGGTCGCTTTCGGTATTGGTTTCGCCCTCAGCGAAGAGATGCTGTTTGAACAGGGTCACCTGAAAAACCCCAGTTTTCGCGATTATAAAGTGCCGACCGCGCCCGACATGCCGGAAATCGAGATGCATTTCATCGAAAGCGATTGTGCCGAGGGGCCATATGGGGCCAAGGGCATTGCCGAACTGCCGACCATTGTCATTGCCCCGGCGATTGCCAATGCGGTTTATAACGCCACCGGCATTCGCTTTTTCAATCCGCCGATGACCCCGGAAAAGGTCGCAAGAGCCATATGGGAAAAGAAACAGCGATGAAACAGAAAACAGTCCTGAGCCTTGAACAGGCGCTGTCGCTGCCGTCGGCAACCCTGCGTTTTGCCCAGCTTGGCTGGCGGGTGATCCGGATTGAGGCAACGCCGACCGGACGTGGTCTGCCCGGCGACCCGAACCGTTATATCGGCAAGTCGATCATCCCGGACGGCGACGATCGCCGCAGCTATTTTATGGCACCCAATGTCGGCAAGGAATCGATCGCCCTTAACCTGAAAGACCCTGCGGGCCGTGCGGCGTTGCACCGGATTATCAGAGAAGTTGAGGTTGATATCTTCTGTTGCAATACCCTGCCCGGGCGCTACGTTCAGATGGGGATTGATTATGACACATTGAGTGCGATCAGACCGGAGCTGATCTGGGCCGGAATTTCCGCCATGGGCCCGGATTATCCGGGGGTGCCGGGCTATGATCCGGCGATTCAGGCGATGTCAGGCTTTATGGAGGTCACCGGACAGGAGGACGGGCCGCCGACCTTGTCCGGGGTGCCGCTGATTGACTTGAAAGCCGGGGACGAGGTTTATGCCGGTGTCATGCTCGGTCTGGCTGAGCGGGCCGAGACCGGGCGCGGCAAACGGATAGATGTGTCGATGTTGCAGGCGGCGGCGAGCTGGCTGATTACCACTCTGCCACTGCTTGATTTTGACTGTGACACCTCGGAAATAACCCGCTGCGGCAACCAGCACCGTAAATTTATCCCGACCAATGCCTATCCAACGAAAGATGGTTTTGTCTATATCGCCATCGGCAATGATATTCAGTGGCAGCGCATGACCGAAATCCCGAAATTTACCAGTCTCGCCAACGAGGTGCGTAAAACCAACGAAGGCCGCCACCGTGAACGGCAATCGCTTTACCGGGATATTGGCGCCCTGACCTCACAATACAGCACCGGTGAGCTGGTCAGTGATTTTATGGCGGCGACCATTCCCCATGCCCGGATCAATGATATTCCCGCGGTTGCCGCCCTGCCGGCGATCCGTGATAAACTGACCACGACCCGGCTGCCGGACGGCCGGAAAATTCATATGCAGCCAATGGCCGTGGATGTCGCGGGCGCGGTAACGGATTTGTCATTTCCGCCCGGATACGGTGCCGACACGGCGCAGGTTTTGGCCGAAGCCGGATTTAGCGCCGATGATCGTGCAGAATTACAGGAAAATGGTGCGGTATATTATGCATCGGAACAGGACTCCTGAGCCATGACAGTCGCAAACTGGGTTGAAAAATGGGCGTTGATCTGCCCGGATAAAACCGCCGTCAATTATGAGGGCGAGGACATCAGCTACAGCGTTTTCTCCGCCAGGATAAAAAATACTGCCGCCGTGCTTGAGCATTCCCTTGGCCTGAAACGCGGTGACCGGGTGGCCTATCTTGGCCAGAATCACCCGGTCATGCTCTATCTGTTGTTTGCCTGCGCGCGCACCGGTATGGTTTTTGTGCCGCTCAACTGGCGGCTCGCGCCGAGCGAACATCTGCATATGCTGACTGATTGCGCTGCGGCGGCGCTGTTTATTGACGCGCCCTATCAGGCGCAATGTGAGCCGTTACAGGAAAAACTGGCCAACTGTCAGTTGGTCGCTATGGAGGCTCCGGCGCGGTCTGGCTGGCGGGATTTGAGCCTGATGCGGGCACAGTCGGCGGGTCAGGACAGGCGACCCGCTATCGACCTTGAGGATCCGTTACTGGTGGTCTTTACCTCGGGCACCACCGGCTTTCCCAAGGGGGCGGTGCTGAGCCATATCGCGCTTGAAACCAATGCGCTCAACAGTATTCATATGCATGATATGACCTTTGAGGATGTGATCCTGACCATCCTGCCGATGTTCCATGTCGGCGGCCTGAATATCCAGACGACGGCGGCCTTTTCGGCCGGGGCGACGGTTTTGCTCCAGCGTAATTTTGACGCTGGCGCGACCCTAGAGGCGATAGATCAGTGTCACCCGAGCCTGACCATTATCCTGCCCGCCCATATGCGACCGTTGCAGGAACATGACAACTGGTTGACGACCGATTTTTCCAGTCTGCGCAGTGTTACCACCGGCTCCTGCGTGATTCCGGACAGTATGACGTCGTTCTGGCACGGGCGCAAAATTCCGCTGCTTCAGGTCTATGGTTCGAGCGAGACCTGTCCGATTGCTATCCACCAAAGGACCGATAATGCCTTTAACACCGCGGGGTCGATTGGTTTTCCGGCGAAACATTGTGCGGTCAGGATTATTGATGATGCCGGGAAAGACTGTGATATTGATCAGGCCGGGGAAATATTGATCAGCGGCAAAAATATCATAAGCCGTTACTGGAATGACAGCGACGCCACCGACAAGGCGCTGAAAGACGGCTGGTTTTATAGCGGTGATATCGGCTATCAGGACAGCTCCGGCTGTTATCATTTTGTTGATCGCAAAAAGGATATGATCATCTCCGGCGGGGAAAATATCTATCCGGCGGAACTGGAACTGGTTCTGGGTCATCATCCGAAAATTCAGGAAATTGCCGTGGTTGGGCGGCCGGATGAGCGCTGGGGCGAGGTCGTGGTCGCTTTCATCGTGCCGGTTGCCGGGGCGGCACCGTCCGGGGAAGAAATTCTCGAATGGCTGAGTGACCGGCTCGGGCGTTACAAGCATCCGCGCGAGTTTCATTTTATTGACGCGATGCCGCGTAATGAAATGCGTAAAATTCAGAAGGATATGTTGAGAGATATCGCCGGATGACTTGCTTTCCCGGCAAAATCCCCTACCCTGTGGCTCATGAATTTTAGTGAAATATATCTGCCGCTGATTTTGCTGATGCTGGCGACCGGGCTGATCGGCGGGGTGCTGGCGGGGTTGATGGGGATTGGCGGCGGCATTGTGATTGTGCCGGTGCTGGATTTTGCCCTCGGCTTTATCGGGGTTGATGCGGATGTGCGGATGCATGTGGCGGTGGCAACCTCGCTCGCGACCATCATTCCGACATCACTGTCATCGTCACGGGCGCATTATCGGCGCGGTGCGGTTGACTTTTCGCTGGTGCGCCAGTGGGGACCAGCGATTTTTGCCGGTGCCGCGCTTGGCAGCTGGATCGCGGCCCGGGTGGATAGTTCCGCCCTTGCGGCGATCTTTGCCGGTGTCGCCCTGCTGGTCGCGATAAAAATGATCCTGCCGCTGGAAAAAATCCAGCTGGCGGACCGGGTGCCGGGCGGGGCATCCGGGGTGATATGTCCGGGGATCATCGGTGTTATTTCGACCATGATGGGCATTGGCGGCGGCGCGTTGAATGTTACCGCCCTGACCATATTCAATGTGCCGATTCACCGGGCAGTGGGGACCTCGGCCTTTTTCGGCCTGCTGATTGCCGTTCCCGGCACCATTGGTTTTATGATAACCGGTATCGGTCATCCGTTGCTGCCGCCGGGCAGTGTCGGCTTTGTTAATGTGATCGGTTTTGCGATTTTGTCACCGGCGACCTTTGTCGCCGCGCCTTTTGGAGCCAGAATTGCCCATGCCCTGAGCCAGCGACAGCTCAGTATGATATTTGGTGGTTTTTTGCTGATTGTTGCGGTCAGGATGTTGTATCGTATTTTTATGCCGTAACAGGAGAATAGGAAATGCCCTCATTGGAATCCTGCTATAACCTTGAAGACTTTCGCGCCATTGCCCGCAGACGGTTGCCGCGCATGATCTTTGATTATCTGGACGGCGGCGCGGATGACGAGGTCACGCTCCGGGCCAACCGGACGGGTTTTGCAAAATATCAGCTGATGCCGCGGATACTCAGAAATGTCGAACATATTGATCTGTCAACCACTATTCTGGGTCAGAAGGTTGACCTGCCGGTGTTGATTTCGCCGACCGGTCAGAGCCGGATGTTTCATCATGGCGGCGAAGTGGCGGTGGCGCGGGCGACCAAACGCGCCGGAACAATTTACAGCCTGTCATCAGTATCCAGCACCTCGATCGAGGACACGGCGCGGGCCACCACCGGCGCCAAATGGTTTCAGATTTATGTCTGGCGCGACCGGAGAATTATCAAGGAATTTATCGCGCGCTGCCGGGACAGCGGCTATCATGCGCTGTGCCTGACCGTGGATTTGTCAACTCATGGCAACCGGGAGCGCGATCTGCGTAATGGTCTGAGTTTTCCCGCGACCCTGAATGTAAAGACGGTTGCCGATGTGGTGCGTCATCCGGGCTGGCTATATCATTATCTGACCGGCCGCAAGATTGAAATTGCCAATGTGGTGGATTCGCCGCTGGTCGAGCTTTCAGATACGGGCAATCTGATGAATTATGTCGCCAGTCAATTTGATCCGACGGTGAGCTGGGATGATGCTGCCTGGATGATTGATCAGTGGGGCGGGCCGTTTCTGATCAAGGGGATTGTCAACCCGGCAGATGCGGTGCGTGCGGTTGAGATCGGGGCCAGCGGCATCATCATTTCAAACCATGGCGGGCGGCAACTGG
>JAADGA010000251.1:0-14607 GCA_013152615.1 Alphaproteobacteria bacterium | reverse complement strand
AGATTGTCCGGGCGGTGGCGGGACGGGCGGAAATCCTGATTGATGGCGGGGTCCGGCGCGGCAGTGATGTTATCAAGGCGTTGGCGCTCGGGGCGAAAGCGGTGATGATTGGCCGACCTTATCTTTATGCGCTGGCGGCCGGGGGTGAAGCCGGGGTTGACCGCATGTTTGATCTGCTCCGGGCCGAAATTATCCGGGATATGGCATTGCTCGGCTGCACAAAAATTTCGGATTTAACTGCGGAATATATCCGTTAGCTATTCCTTCAGAAAACGAATAATTACCTCCTGAAGCGGTTTTTCATGAAGCAGGCTGACATGGCCGCCGGGACGGTTATGGACCGTACATTTCGGCCCCTGACGGCGCATTTTTTCGACTTCGTGATCGGCGACAATAGATTTTTCCCCGCGGATCAGCAGGGTCGGGGCAGTGATATTGTTATAATGGGGCCACAGATCAAAATCCTGACCATGCAGGCTGAATTGATTGGCAAGCGCCGGGTCATTCTGAAAGGTTATCTGGCCGTTGTCCGCATGGCGGCACCAGTTTTCGGCCAGCCGTCGCCAGCGGCGGTCATCCAGCCTCAGGCCACCCCGGGATAATGTCTTGCCGAGGTAAGACTGAAATTCGGTAAAGCTGTCGAAATGGGGGGGATTGGCAATATTCTTCATCGCCGCCTGCCGGAGCCATTCGGGGAAACCCGGGCCAACATCATCCAGTATCAGGTGGCTGATGTCGCATTCGGTCATGATGTCGGCCAGCAGCATGCCGAGACCGCCACCCTTGGAGGCCCCGATCCAGTGTACTGATTTCGGCCCGAGCTGGGCCAGCAGGTCGCGGGCGACGGCGGCATAAAATTGCAGCCCGGGATCGTTTTTTTTGTCATGGGTCCAGTCGGACAGGCCGCAACCAATAGCGTCCGGGCAGATCACATGATAGTCCTGTGCCAGTCGCGCCGCCAGTTCCTCATGGTCATAACAGGTGCCGGTGACCCCGTGCCAGATAACAACCATCTCGCGGTCAGGGTCCCCCCAGTCCAGAAAGTGAATCTGCCGGTCCTGACAGATCAGAAAGCGCGATAATGGTTGAGACATATTTTATGGCTTGTTTTTTGTTATTTGGCGGCAGGTTCCTGTATATTTTCCAATATATGATTTAACAGCGACAGAAGCTGTTGCCGCTTGGCATCGGAAAAACCTTTGAGGGCAATATCTTCGCGGGAAAAAGCGGGGATCGAAGCCTGATGAAATATCTTCTGGCCCTTTTCTGTCAGGTAAACCAGCACATAGCGATTATCCTTCTCCTTGAGCTGACGGCAGACCAGGCCTTCCTTTTCCATCGAATCAATCACCCGGCTGACCGAAGATTGTTCCATCATGGTGAAAATGCAAAGGTCGCCCATGGTGCGGCCATCGCGGGCGTGAAGGGCGCATAATACCCGCCAGCGCGAAACATTTATTTTCAGCGGCCGCAGCCGTTCCTGCAGGTCCATATTCATCCGGTTGGTGATCCGGTACATAACATAGGGGATAAAATCATCAAGGAAGGTTTCATCATCATTGGAAATAGTTTCTTTGGCTATCTTTTTAGGCACAATCATTTATCCTCTGTCAGGCGATGGAATCCGGGCGCAGTGTAAGTTAAAATAGTGATAATAACAGAAAATAGTAAAAAGATTTAACCAATGACAACAAAATTTAAAAGACGGGCGCTGATTTTACACGAGGCCAACCGGCTGTTTTGTAACAAGGGCTTTTCGGCGACAACCCTTGAGGATATTGCCGCTGCCGTCGGGATTAAACGGGAATCGCTGTATTATTATTATCCGGGTCGATATGATATTCTCTATGATATTATTGAACCGCAGATTGCCCGGGTGATGATGAATTTCGAGGCGATCATAGTGGCGGAACCGGATATTGCCCAAGCTATCCGGTGCGGGGTAAAAAATCACCTTCAGCAGTTTAATCCGAGCTATCTTCATATGGCCATGGCGATCAGGAAAAACAGTAGCGATAAGGTGCAGCAGAAATTTATCCATCTCCACACTATGTTCAAGGCCTATGAACAGGTGTGGGTCGGGCTGCTCCGGCGCGGATGTGCGTGCGGCGCCGTGCGCTCCGATACCCCGCCAGCCATGCTGGTCTATTCAATATTGGGGCTATGCAACAGCCTGTCGAGCTGGTACCGGTCGGACGGTGACATGACCCTTGACCAGATTGGCAGCTATTACAGCGATATTATCCTCGACGGCATCAGCGTAAGGTAACCTTAACCGCTGGTGCTGAAATCAGGCTGGCGCCGGGCCTGAAAGGCTGAAATGCCTTCGCGGGCGGCCTTGGTGCAGGCGCTGTCGCCAAAGGCGTTATAGCCAATCTCCAGCGCCTGATCCAGTGAGCTTGCGCGGGCGGCGGCGGTTACCGCGCCTTCGATAATGGTGATGATTTCGCGGCTCAACCGCTGTCCGCTGACGGCGGTTAAGTCGCCGGGTTCAAAGGCGGCAATGCTGACCGGCTTACCGGTGATGACATGGTTCGTGCCGTGCGCCGCGGTTACCTGACGGACGGCGGCAGCAATAAGATCCTGTGGCCGGTCAACAATTTCCGCGATCATGCCAATATCATGAGCCTCGACTGCGGTCAGCTTTTCGGCCCGGGTCAGCATCCGGTTAAAGGTTGCCGCCGCTTTGGGCCAGCGGCGATAGGGAATGACCATCGCCCCGATGCCGGGGACAATGCCGAGGGTAATTTCCGGAAATTGCAGCCATGCACTACGGACAGCGACCAGAGCATGACAGCGCATTGCCAGTTCCAGACCGCCACCGAGCGCCAGTCCGTTCAGCGCCGCCACCACCGGTTTCGGGCAAGTATCGAGATGAACCAGCAGCCGCGAACAGCGTTTGGCATAGTCAATGCTTTGTTGCCGGTTGCCGAGCATGGCGGGGAATTTACCAATATCGGCCCCGGCGCAGAAGGCCTGAACGCCGTATCCGGTGATAACAAATCCCGCGACCGCCGGGTCATGGTCAAATTCGGTGATGACGGCCAGGATTTCATCGGTCATCTGATCATGGAGGGCGTTCATCGCCTCCGGCCGACGCAGGGTTATGACTTTACAGCCGTCAACATCATCGACCACAATAGAGCGGTAAAAATTCAGATAGCCAGAGAGGGGCTTTTTTGGCTGGGGCATGCCGGCTTTATAATCGGCGAATTTTTTCAGAATGCGGTTAACTTCCGCCTCGCCAAATTCCGCCATCATTGCCAGCGGCCCTTTCCTGAAGGCAAAGGCCAGCCGACAGCCGAGATCAAGGTCGGCCGGAGAGCCGATTTTCCGGTCAAGAATATCAACGCTTTGGGAAAAGAGAATACCGAGCAGCCGGTCGCGGATGACCTGTGCCACTTCCGGGGCGACGTCACAGGGGGTGCCGGGCGGGTTGCTATTCCATTTATCGGTGTCGTTGAAAATTGCCGCCGGGGTATAATGGTCGCCCTCTTCGGCGGCCTGTACGCTGTTGGTTTCAACAATGATCGGATTGCCGTGGGCAAAATCAAGCACGAAAAACGGCCCGGCATGAACCAGCTCCATGGCGACACTGTCTATTTCTGCCGGACTGGCAATATCGAGCAGCAGCGCCGCCTCATTGCACCAGTTGTCAAAAATCCGGTCGAGCATAAAACACACCACATCCCGGGTGACCATCGGCACCTTGCCGGTGACGGCGAAAAACCGGCGCAGATGGGCAATGAGTGCCGGCTCGGCCCCGGCCCAGTCAATGACCTCAACCACCGGATTCTGGAAGGCGGGGGCGAAAAAATGGGTGACGGTGGCGCGTTCGGGATGGTCGAGATGAGAAAATAGCCATGCTGCCGGTAATGAACTGGTGTTGGACGTAATAATGGCATCGGGGCGGATATGCTGCTCAATCAGGGTGAAGATCTTCTTCTTCAGCTCGAGATTTTCGGTTGCCGCCTCCAGCACCCAGTCACAGTCCTTGAGATCGGCATAATCGGTGGAGGTGATCAGGTTTTGCCGCACCGCTTCGGCCTGTGCCGGGGATAATTTGCCGCGCTTCAGTCCCTTGTTAACATAAGCATGGATGCGGGCCCGGGCCTTGTCGAGCGCTTCGGCATTGATGTCGATCAGCACCAGCGTCAGGTCAGCAAGGGCGCTTTTCAGATAATAGCCAATATCAGGACCAATGGTGCCGGCACCGATGATGGCGATGGTTTTTGGCATTTTTCGGTCGGTTGTCAGCAAAACCGGGTTATTGACGGCGGGAGGATTCATTTTTTTTCCTTAAGCAAGCAAGAATAGTGATATATTCGATTCTACATTAACGTAGAATTTTATCAAGTCCCGACGGTGATATGTCTTGAAAAATAGTAAAAAAATACTATCCTTCCGGGGCAGGCCATAAGGCTCGGGACATTTATGAACAAAGACCAGAAATATTTTATTGAGCAGATGTATCAGGATAATCATGAGGGTTTCCTCAGATTTCTGATGCAGAAAACCCGGAATACCGATGATGCCCATGATGTCCTTCAGGAGGCCTTTCAGAAATTGATCACCCGGGATGGCCTTGGCGACATGGAAAATCCCCGCGCCTATCTTTATCGCACCGCCACCAATATCATCATTGACCGTCGGCGCAAGGGCCAGCATCATAAAAAATATATCCGGGAAGTGACAAATGGTGTCCAGGCGGGAACGGCCAGTCTGGCGGCGGCGATCCCGCCGGACCGGCAGGTGGCGGCGCGTCAGGAACTGGCCATGCTTGATCAGGCGCTGAATGATTTACCGGAAAAATGCCGCCGGACCTTTTTGCTGCATCGGGAACAATATCTGAAATATAGCGAAATTGCCGAAAAACTGCAGATTTCCGTCAGTATGGTGGAAAAATATATGATACAGGCGCTCAAGCATCTCAGACGAAAAATAAAACGAAATAATTGAGGGATTCGGAATACGGATCGTCTATGGTAGCAGGGTAACAAGAAAAATGCATGAACAAATAACAGACGATAATTTACTGGACGCGGCCACAGAGTGGTTTGTGCGGATGCGCGCCGATAAGATATCGCCGCAAATGTCGGCGGACTTCGTTCGCTGGATGGGGGAGAGTGTGCGCCATCAGGCGGCTTTTGCGGAAATTGGTGGTTTCTGGGACGGTCTTCCAGCCCATGAGCGTGAGGCCCGTGAGCTTTCTGAACAGACACCGGTTACGTCACTGGCAGAACACAGAATGGCGAAAGCCCTGAAACAGGGGGCCAACCAGAGTTCAGGCCAAAATTCAGTAGAGAGTTCAAGCCAGAGTTCAGTAGAAAGTTCAGTAGAGAGTTCAGGCCAAAATTCAATAAAAAATCCAGTAGAGCGTTCGGGCAGCCGGAGATTCTGGTCGCGGAACCGGGTTGCGGCGGCCCTCGTCTTTGTTATCCTCGGCATTACCGGGTGGCGCTACGGCAATATTTTTCTGATGGAAACCCATTCCACCAAGATTGGCGAACAGGCGGATATTATTCTTGATGACGGCTCACATCTGGAGCTGAATACCAATTCAAAGATCCGGGTTGACCTTCAGCAGCACCGGAGAATTGTTTATCTGCAACGGGGTGAAGTCTTTTTTAATGTCGCCAGAGACGAAACCCGCCCGTTTTTTGTGATAACGACCGGCGGGCTGGTACGGGTGCTCGGCACTAAATTCAATATTCGCCAAATTGGCACCACCAGCGACGTAACGGTACTGGCAGGGTCGGTTGCGGTTAAGGATTATGGCCATCTGGCCAGCATCACCGATAACCGAATGGTGCCGGATGCGACGCTGGCCCCGGGACAGGAATTCGTCCTTGGTGATGACGGCATGAAGAATGTTGCCTTTCCCGCCGATAGCGCTACGGTTTTTGCCTGGCGTGACCGCAAGCTGATTTATAACGGGGAAAGTTTTAAAACCCTGGTTCAGGATATCAACCGGTATTTTCCGGCAGAAATCCGCATCGGCGATCCGGCACTGGATAATATCAAGGTTGTGGCAATTCTCAAAATAGAGAGTCAGGCGGCAACATTAGAGGCATTGGAGGCAGCATTTAATGTGACCGCACGTCCGGTATCGCGGAATCTTATCTATCTCTACCCTAATAAATAATAATATAAATAATAATAATCGGCGGCTGTTACCGGATAATATCTTTCGGTAGTGGTAATGACAGAAATCGATCTTTTGGGAGGTTGTTCAGGAAATGCGACAAAAAATTGTCGAAGGGTTTCCTATAATCAAGACGGCTCGGAGATATTTTTCAGAATTTATTGTCTGGAAGGTCACGGGCAGGGTTCTGCTGGTGAGCCTTGGCCTGATTATTGCGATGAGCCTGCCCGGCTATGGCCAGTCTGGTACCGTCGGAGAAGATTTTGATATTCCCGCTCAGGCCTTGTCGACCGCGCTGCTGAATTTTGGTGCCCAGGCCAATCTGTCGCTGATGGTACGGGAAAAAGACACCGATGATAAAATATCCAAAACCCTCGTGGGCCATATGTCCCCGCATGAGGCCCTGACCCGGTTGCTTGCGGGCAGTCGGCTCGGCTTTGAATATATTGATCGGAAAACAATCGTGATTTCCCGGGATTTATATCAGCCGCAGAATAACGGGAAAATCACCCGGAAAAATAAAACCGTTACCCGACCCCCGGATAACAACAACGCCCCGCGGGCAACCATTGATGAAGTGGTGGTCACCGCACTGCGTCGGCGCAGCAATATGCAGAAGGTGCCGGTGGCGGTATCGGTGTTAAATCCGACCCTGATCAGGGAAGACCGCATTTATAATCTACAGGATGTCGGCACCCGGGTGCCGGGCCTTACCGTGGAAAATTTCAGCCTTGGCCAGCCGACCATTCACGTTCGCGGCATTGGGTCAAATGATGACGGCGCGGCGCTGGATAATTCTATCGTTATGTTCATTGATGATGTTTATGTTGGCCGCATCACCGCGATCAATCTGAATTATTTTGATCTTGAACGAATTGAGATCATTCGGGGGCCGCAGGGAACATTATATGGCAAGAATGCCATTGGCGGCGCGATCAATATTACCAGCAATCCGCCGACCGATCATCTGGTGGGGGTGGCGGAAGTAACCCTTGGCAATTATAACCGCATTGATACCCGCGCCATCCTCAGCGGCCCGCTGGTGGCGGATAAAATTCTGGGTCGGCTGGCGTTTCAGTCGCGCAAACGTGATGGCTGGCAGAGGAGCCTGTTTCTGCCCGGGGTTAAACAGAATAACCAGAATACCTGGTCCGGCCGCGGCAAGCTGCGCTTTATCCTCAGTGAGCGGCTGCAAATAGAGCTGGACGGCGATTATAACCGGGATAATCTGGGCAGTACCGGGCGGATTCCGGTGGCAAGCCGGGTGCCGGTGCGGCTGCTCGGTCCGGACGGGTTGCCCAACGGCAAAACGGCCCTGCCGACGACAATATTCAAAAATCTCGGCGGCAGCGCCCGTCTGGCGATCAACAGTGACCGCGGTTTTACCCATCGCACCATATGGGGCTTAAGCAGCCGGATCAGCCGGGAGGGCAATTATGGTCGCCTGTTGTCGATCACCGCCTATCGCAAGACAAAATTTGATTGGCTTGAGGATTCCACCGGCCTGCCGTCGTCGCTAACCGACCAGAAGGTTGATTCCCACGTCCGGGAGCGTCATTCACAGTTTTCTCAGGAGTTTCGCTGGATTTCCCCTGGCAATACCCGGCTGACCTATGTGATGGGGCTGTATTATCTGTTTGAGCATACCCACCGTATTGAAAGTTTTATCTTTCCCAAAGGCAAGGCGACCACGGATCAGGATAACAGAACCAACAGTTTTGCCGCCTTTGGCCAGGCGACATACGGCCTGTCGGCACAGCTGAAATTTACTGTTGGTGGCCGGTTGACCTATGAACATAAAAAGCTGGATCAGCAGAATATCCTCAATGGCGATCAATTTATTTTGCTGGAAAATTTCACCATGACCAATGAGGGTGACTGGACGGATTTTTCCCCTGACTTTATCCTGTCGTGGCAGCAGACAGAGAGTATCATGTGGTATGCCAGCATATCACGGGGTTATAAGAGCGGCGGCTTTCAGGGCTCGCCGGCGACCCGTGAACTGGCGCGGCGGACCATTGGCCCGGAAACGGTATGGAATTATGAGATCGGTTATAAATCCCAGTGGCTTAATAATCGTTTCCGCCTCAATCTGGTGGGGTTTTATTCCGATTACCGCGATCTGCAGGTGGTGCAATTCAAGACCGAGGGCAATTTTGGTGTCTTTCAGACCAGCAACGCGGCGTCGGCAAAGTTGCGCGGGGTGGAAATAGAATTTGCCCTTAAACCGTCAAGCGGGCTGGAATTTTTTGGCTCTTATGCTTATTTGAGGGCCACCTATAATAAATTCCATGATTTGGCCGGACGGGATTTTACCGGCAATACCCTGCGTCAGGCACCGCGCAATTCGCTCTATCTTGCCCTCCGTTATGAGCATCCTTTCCGTGATGGCCGGTTCAGATTCCGGCTTGATTACCGCTATCAGGGCAAAAGTTTCCGTGAGCCGGACAACAGTATAACCATCCAGCCGGCGTTTGATCTGGTGGATAGTTCGATCGCCTATACCTCTGCGGATAATCACTGGGAAGCTACCCTGTGGGCCAAGAATCTGCTCGACCGGGAATATATCACTCATCTTTATGTGCTTGGCGGCAATGATTATGCGCTGTTTGGCACGCCCCGGACCTATGGCCTGACGATGACATTTAATTTCTGAATATTTTTGGCAATTTCTGAATATTTCATGAAATATTAATAAAATATTAAAAAAACTGAGGGGTTTTTCCAGCCCGTCGTTGAATAGGGTATTGCGGCTCTGAAAATAGGGTAGGGCCACAGATAAAAACAGCAGATAAAAACAGCAGATAAAAACACTTAGATATTAATCAAAATATAGAACAGGAGACGACTGTGAAGGCATTATATTATGCGACGACTTCCCTTTTAGCCATTGGGATGATCTCAACCCCGCTTTTCGCCAAGGAAGCCAAAAAAGACAATGGCGCCAAAATGGCTATTGAAGAAATCATTGTTACCGCCCAGAAAAGATCTGAAAATCTTCAGGAGACCCCGCTGGCCATTACCGCCATTGGCGGCGCTACCCTGCGCGAAGATAATATTTCCAATCTACAGGATGTCGGCAACCGGACCCCGGGGATGGTTTTTGCCGCCTTCAGTCCGGGCCAGCCTGAAATTGCCATTCGCGGCATCGGCACCAAGGAAGACGGCGCCAGCGCCAGTGACAGCGTGGTTGTCAGCGTCGACGGGGTTTACATCGCCGCCAGAACAGCACAGGTGTTTGACCTTTTCGACCTGAAGCGGGTCGAAGTGCTGCGTGGTCCTCAAGGGACCTTGTCCGGCAAGAATGCTATTGGTGGATCAATTAATTTTGTCACGATAAAGCCGGATGAAGACACCAAAGTCCGTTTCCGTCAGACGGTGGGTAATTATGGCCGTTTCGATACCGCGGGCATGCTCAGTGGCCAGATTGCCAAAAACCTGTTTGGCAAGGTAACCTTCAGCCGCCGTAAATATGATGGCTATATCACCAACGTCCTGAAGGGGTCCAAGCTTTTCGGCAAGAAAATTGATGACGGCAATACCTTTTCCTATCGCGGGACCCTGCGCTGGACCCCGAGCGACAGTCTTGAGATAATGCTCACGGCGGATGGTGCCGATGACCATATTGGCGGCAGCAATCGTGAACCGGTTGGCAGCCGCGGACCGCTCCATGACTGTGGCTGTGCCTCCGATCCAATGGCGGTCAACAAAGCCCTCGGTGGTGCCGGCTCACCCTTTAATTCATTGAATGATGTCAAGGGCTTTACCCGGCGGACGGTTCAGGGCTATTCGCTGATCATAAACTGGGATCAGCCCTGGGGTAAAATCACCTCTATTTCGGCCTATCGGAAAAGTTATTTTGACTGGCTGGAAGATTCAGAAGGCCTGCCGCCATCAAAAGTCTTTGTCGCCTTGAACGCCCCCGGGGGGCCGGGTCCGGCCTTTACCGCAGCGGCCTCAAATGGCTTTGCCTTTGACGTTGCGGACGGCGCGATCCAGCGGGACAAGCAATATACCCAGGAAACCCGCTTTACCTCAAATTCGGATACAGCGTTAAACTGGGTTGCCGGGCTTTTTTACAGTCATGAGGAAACCAACCGGACCGAGACCTTTTTCTTTCCGTCTATCGGCCTGAATATCGGTGGAATCAATCAGCCGAGTGATATGGCTTCGGTTCAGAGCAACCGTTCGGACAGCTTTGCCGCTTATGCCGACGGCTCATATGAAGTCACGGATAAGCTGACCATTCATGCCGGGGCGCGCTGGTCAACCGAGAAGAAAAACATGACGGCGCAGGGCATTGTTAAAAGTGGTTTTGGTCTGTTGATCAAGCCTTTTGCCCAGGTTGCTGCCAATGATCGCTGGAGCAATGTTTCATGGCGCTTTGTTGCCAATTATCAGGTTGCCGATGAAGTGATGGTTTACGGCAGTGTCTCCACCGGCTTTAAAAGTGGCGGCTATACCGGGTCTGCGTAGACGGCGCAGCGGGCGACAACGCCCTTTAATCAGGAAAAAGCGACAAATTTCGAAATCGGCTTGAAATCCCAATTCTGGGATAACCGGGTGCGGCTTAATATTGCCAGCTTCTATACCAATTATAAAAATCTTCAGGTCACCCGCTTCTTCCAGCCGGAAAATACCGGATTTGGCCAGTTTATTACCGAAAATGCCGGGGTCGCCCATATCAAGGGTATCGAAGTTGAATATACTATTCTGCCGACGGATAATTTTGAAGTCGGCGGCAGCTTTGCCTATCTTGATGCAAAATATGTCAGCTTTACCGGAACGCCAAGCATTAATGGTACCGGCGATTTCACCGGCAATACCCTGCGTCAGGCGCCGAAATACAGTGCGAGTGCCTATGGTAAATATACTATCGCGCTGGAAGACGGCAGTTCGATGTTTGCCAAGATCAATTATCGTTACCAGTCTCTGAGTTATTATGATCCGAATAATAACAATCTGGCGACCATTCCGGCCTATACCCTGCTGGATGGTCAGGTTGCGTGGAACAGCCCGGACGGCAAGTGGCAACTGGCGGCATGGATCAAAAACATCACCAACGAGGAATACCGAACCCATGTCTTTAGCCAGCGTGGCAGCCGGATCGCCTTTGCCCTGTTCGGGGCGCCCAGAACCGTTGGTCTTACCGGCACCTATACTTATTAGGGTGCGGAAAAATAGCCGATAAACGGGGCCCGGTTGAATGAGTGCATTAAGTGATGTTACTTTGGCAGCCGGGCCTTTTTGACGGTTGAGATCTGTGCAAACCAAATATCAGGACGATAATATGGAACAGACGGAAAGATGTTTTGCCCATCCCAAATTCAAACGGCTGGTTCGTACCCGCGGCCGGGTCAGTCTGCTGTTCAGTGTGGTTATCACCCTTGGCTACGGCCTGTATGTGGCGGGAATGGCTTTTGCCCCGGCCTTTATGTCGCGCCCGCTTGAAGATGGTGGCAGTATGACTTACGGCATTTTAAGCGCCATCGTGGTGATTGTGACCGGGATGATTTCTTCGGGGCTGTATATCTGGTGGATGGACCGGCATTTTGATGTGCTGAAACAGGAATTGCTGAAGGAATTGGGGTATGAGTAATTTCATAAGCCGGACCGTGGAAAAAACAATTTCCAGGATTTTACTGCCGGTATATTTTCTCCTGTCTTTTTTCCCGCTGACGGTGGTTGCCGCCGACAGTTCCGGCCCGCAGGTCGTCGGAAAACAGCCGCTTGATATGGCGGCTATCAGCATGTTTTTTATCTTTGTGGCCGCGACGCTCGGGATTACGTGGTGGGCGGCGCGCAAAACCAAAACCCGGGATGATTTCTATGCGGCGGGCGGCGGGATAAAACCGTGGCAGAATGGCACCGCCATTGCCGGAGATTTTATGTCGGCGGCGACATTCCTTGGCATTACCGGCGCAATTTACGGCTTTGGCTTTGACGCCCTTATTCTTGCGGTCGGGGTGATGGCGGCGTGGCCGGTAATCCTGTTTATGATGGCGGAGAAATTACGTAATCTCGGCAGCTATACTTTTATCGATGTGGTGTCTTACCGGCTGGAGAAAAAACCGGTCCGCATCATTGCCGCCATTGGCTCATTATCGGTGATAATTTTTTATCTGATCGCCCAGATGGTCGGGGCGGGCAAGCTGGTCGAGCTGTTATTCGGCCTGAATTATGATTATGCGGTGATCCTCGTCAGTTTTCTGATGATCTGTTACGTCAGCTTTGGTGGTATGCTGGCGACCACATGGGTACAGTTGATCAAGGCGATTCTGCTGTTGATTGGCGGCACATTCATTGCTTTCATGGTGATGAAAAATGTTCATTTCAGCCTTGAGGAGCTGTTCGCCAGTGCCGCCCGGATTCATCCTGCGGGCAATGCCATACTGGGGCCGGGCCTGTGGCTGAAAAGCCCGACCGCAATTATTTCCATTGCGCTGACTATGATGTTCGGCATCATGGGGCTGCCCCATATCCTGATGCGGTTTTTTACCGTCAAGGATGCAAAAGATGCCCGCCAGTCGGTTTTTGTCGCCACCAGCCTGATGGGATATTTTTACCTGCTGATTATTATTATCGGCTACGGCGCGATCGTCTTTGTTATGGGCAATGCGGATTATTATGATGCGGCGGGCAAGATCCTCGGCGGTGGCAATATGGTGGCGTTGCATCTGACCCAGTATGTCGGGGGTGATCTGATGCTTGGCTTTATGTCGGCGGTCGCCTTTGCCACCATTCTGGCGGTGGTCGCCGGTCTCACCCTGTCGGGGGCGGCAACCATTGAACATGATCTTTATACGGAAACCTTCAAAAGCGGGCCGGTCACCAACCGTGATGAGATCAGGGTGTCGCGCTGGGCAACTTTTGCCATCGGGGCGGTTTCGGTGGGCCTCGGGATTGCGTTCGAGAATCAGAATGTTGCCTTCATTGCCTCGCTGGCGCTGGCGATTGCGGCCAGTGTCAATTTCCCTATTTTGATCATGTCGCTCTACTGGCCGGGAATGACGACACGGGGGGCGGTTGCCGGGGCTATTGTCGGTCTGGTTCTGTCAATAGGGCTGATTATTCTGGGGCCTGGGGTATGGACGGCAGTGCTTGGCTATGCCAAACCGGTCTTTCCGGATGTCTATCCGACATTCTATTCGATGCCGCTGGCGTTCATCACCATCTGGCTTTTTTCCGTGCTCGACAAGAGCCCGCGTGCGGACCGGGAACGGGCCTTGTTCGAGGCGCAATATGTTCGCTCCGAAACCGGAATCGGCATTACCAAAGCCCGGCGTCATTAGGACCTTGAGCCGAGGGTGCCCATGTTGATCAGGCGGTAATTCCGGAGCCTTTTGCCGTTGCGTTTACGCGGGTTCTTTATATGGCAGCCACTTTTTCGAGGGCGCACCAGCCGCCCTCGTCCACCAGCCCGTCCAGCCGTCGGGGATAGAAATGCCGTTGAAAGGCGGTCATGTTGATCATGCTGTTGCGGTCCCAGCATCCGGTCTGCTGGCTGTCATAGCCGATCCGTGCCAACAAATCCTGCGCGGTCATCACCGCTTCGCCGGTGGCGTTTTCACAGATCAGCAGCCGCCCGGCGACGGCAATGACCGGCGGCCTGATCCCGATACCGTTTTCGGCCAGAAGGTCCCACGGGAATAATTCGCCGGGGTCAGTTTTGCGATCCGGGGCAATATCCGAATGACCAAGGACAAGGGATATATCATGGCGGGACATGATTGCCTGCGCCAGAGTTATCACCGCCCTGATCTGGGCCCCGGGAAAGCGGCGATAGCCCCATTCGTGGCCCGGATTGACAATCTCGATACCGATGGAACGGCTGTTGGTATCCTGCTCGCCGCGCCAGTAGCCCGCACCCGCATGATGCGCCCGGCGGTGTTCGTCGACCAGCTGGAATATCCGTCCGTCTTCCTCAACCAGATAATGGGCACTGACTTTTGATGCCGGATCGCATAACCGGCTGAGCGCCGCCGGCCCGGTCTGCATCCCGGTGTAATGCAGCAGCAGCATATCCACCGGCAGGCGGCGGACACCATGTGTCGGTGACGGATATTGGATAATCATTATTCTCTCCTGATTTGTGGATATTACCCTATTATTTTTATTGATAATAGACCACGATCTCTGGAAAGGCCGGGTCATGATGACGGGCGGTTTTAATATATTTCATACCGATTTTGGTCATGATTTTATGGGACGCGATATTTTCGGGGAGCGCGGTGGCGAATATCTTTTTAACCCCCGGCTGTTTCCGGGCAAAATCATATAACATGGTTGCCCCTTCGGTGGCATAGCCCTGTCCCCAGAATTTCTTCTTAAGCCGCCAGCCTATTTCGATCTCATCCGGCTGCTCCGCCAGGGATTTCAACATGAACCAGCCGATAAAGTCATCGCTGTCTTTGGTTGTTGCCTGCCACAATCCCCGGCCTTTTTCAGGGTTGGTGAAGCTT
>JAADGA010000250.1 GCA_013152615.1 Alphaproteobacteria bacterium | reverse complement strand
AGCGGCTATTCCGCCCGGGGAGACAATACCGGGCCGGTCATTGACGGCGAATATCAGCAAGATGATGACTCCCGGAAAAACATTGATGACACCCTGATCGAAAAATAAAAAACTGGTGCGACAATAATAATTAAAGCCGGATGCTCCGATATAACAGATATTTTATCAAATGCGCCATGTTCGGCTTGTGCTTAACTACAATCCGTGTTAGCCAACATATTTTATAACAGATCAATCTAGCTATTGGGATATTTTTATGTCAGATGAAACCGAAAACACCGCCGTAGAGACTTTTGAAAATACGGATGAGGATACCAGTGTACAAATCAGCATTCTCGGCCAGTATATCAAGGACCTGTCGTTTGAGAATCCAACCCCGGCGCAGACCCTGCAAAAACTGTCCGAGGAACAGCCTTCCATCGACATCAATGTAAATCTCAATGCCAGTACGGTTGGAGAAGATATTTATGAGGTTGACCTGAAAATTACCACAACCGCCAAAGCCGGGAAAGAAACCGCCTTTGTTGCGGAACTGGTTTATTCCGGACTTTTTGCCGCTAAAAACCTGCCGGAAAATACCTTGCAGCCCTTTCTGATGATTGAGGCCCCACGCCAGCTATTCCCGTTTGCCCGCCGGATCATTGCCGATGTCAGCCGTGACGGTGGCTTCCCGCCGTTGATGCTCGAACCAATTGATTTCGCCGCACTCTATCAGCAGCAGATTCAGGCGGCCCAGGATCAGGTTACCGCCTCGGACGAGGTCGTGGTAAATTAGGTTCCCGGCCGGATTTAGCACAGATTCAACATAGATTCAGTACTGGTTCAGTACGGATTCAGCAAATCAAGCCTCCGGTAATTATCTGCCGGAGGTTTTTTATTGCTTTTTGAGCCAAAGCGCCGCTTGCCCGCTCTCGGCCTCCATCTCAGCAATAAATTTTTCGTGACGCGCACGCTCTTCCCCGGTCGGGGCAGAAACCCGGACATCACCATGCCGTACCCTGCTCTCCCGGGGTATCTCTGAAAATACTGGCCCCTCGTCCTCCGGGCCGGATAAAGCAAGACCCTGCTGCCGACCGCCCATCAATTCCAGATAAACCTCTGCCAATAATTCCGCATCCAGCAAGGCCCCATGTTTAACCCGGCTGGTATTATCAATCGAA
Source organism: Alphaproteobacteria bacterium (assembly GCA_013152615.1). Taxonomy (GTDB): domain Bacteria; phylum Pseudomonadota; class Alphaproteobacteria; order Sphingomonadales; family Emcibacteraceae; genus Paremcibacter. The sequence continues at coordinate 2,942 of JAADGA010000250.1, read as the reverse complement.
AACCGTTTACATAGCGCATCGAGGCTGTTGGCCGCACCCGGAAATTTTCGCCGGGCAATTTCAAGGGTATCTATTGCCTGATGTGATGGAATTGGTGTCTGGCCAACCTGTGACAGCTCCCAGTTAATGAATTTCATATCAAATTCGGCATTAGGGGCTATCAGCTTTGCCGAGCCGATAAAATCAATGAATTCAGGATATACCTGTGAAAATACCGGAAAATCCTTTAAATAGTCACTACTCAGGCCATCACTACTCAGGCCATGAATGCGAAAGGCACCATCCGGCATATCCCGTTCAGGATTAATATAGTGATGAAATACCCGCCCGGTTGGCAAATAATTTTCAATCTCAACACAGCCAATCTCTACCAGCCGGTCGCCGGTAAAAGGATTAAACCCGGTAGTTTCTGTATCAAAAACAATCTCACGCATGGTGTTTTTCCCGAATTTTGTCAATAATGGCGCCAACCCGTTTTTCAGCATGCTGAAACCCGTAATCGGTTTCAATAATAAAATCAGCCCGCTGTCTTTTTTCTTTGTCCGGCAGTTGCCGTGCCAGAATATCGTTGAATTTCTGCTCTGTCATCCCGGGTCGGCCCAGAACCCGCTGGCGTTGAACGGCTTTTGGCGCGGACACCACCACGGTATAATCGCACTGGTGCTCGGCCCCGGTTTCAAATAATAGCGGAACATCAATCACCACAATATCATGACCCTGCGCCAGGGCCTGATCAAAAAATTTCCGGCGGAGATCCGATACCAGCGGATGAATGATCGCTTCCAGTTTTTTTAAGGCTGCCTTGTCACCAAAAACCCTTTTTCCCAATGAAACCCGATCAATAGCATCCGTCGCCGCAATATCGGGGAAAATTTTTTTCACCGGTTCAACTGCCGCCCCGCCCTTTGCCAGCAGGTTATGTACCGCCGCATCGGAATCAAACAGCGGGATGCCCGTTTGCACAAACATTTTTGCCGCGGTTGATTTTCCCATACCAATAGAACCGGTCAGGCCGATGATAACAGGTCCCGCTTTCATAACCCTGATCCGGATATCATATAGTCTCGCAATTCTTCCGTTACTCGGACCCGTCGGCCAAACCAGGCCTGAAAAGCCGGTACCGCCTGATGAAGCAGCATCCCCAGACCGTCAATTGCACAGTTTCCCTGCACCCTCGCCTGTTTTAACAACGCGGTCTCAAGCGGATTATAGACAATATCATAAACAACCGCCTCACGCGGCAATCCCGTTAAGGCGATTGCCAGCGGCGGCTGTCCCGTCATGCCCAAAAGGGTGGTATTGACCAGCAGGCTGGCTGCGGATAATTCCTGTGATCTATGCTGCCAGTCGCAGACTTTTATCGCAGTATCCGGATATATTTCAGCAAGTTTTTCGGCAAGTTTTTCGGCTCGGGGCCGACTCCGGTTCAGCAAACGAATTGCCGGCACCCCGTGCGCCAGCAAACTGACTGTCACCGCCCGGGCAGCACCGCCAGCACCCAGAATTACCACCGGCCCCTGACCTGCGGACCAGTGTGGTGCCTTTTCCTGTAAATTGGCCATAAAGCCGTAGCCGTCGCTGTTACTGCCATATAATTTATCGCCGCGAACACTGATCATATTCACAGCACCTATTTTACGAGCCGCCTCATCAATTGCGTCCAGAAAGGGAAAAACACTTTCTTTGTGAGGGACGGTCAGGTTAAGCCCGATGATATTTTTTTGTGATAATGTCGTTAAAAAACCCGCTAGATTTTCCGGTTTGACTTTATAGGCCTGATACTCGCCGTTAATGCCGTATTTTTTTAACCAATATTGATGCAGTCGCGGCGACAGGGAATGATCAATTGGCCAGCCAACAACACCGGCAATCAACACCGGCGGTTTGAGGTTTTTATTTCCTGTCATCAAATTTATATTTCAATTTCATAATGGCCCCGGCGGTTTCTTCGATTGATCTGCGGGTGACATTAATAATTGGCCAGCCCCGATCGGCGATCAACCGGCGCGCCTGTTGCACCTCGCGCTTGATCGCGTCTTCATCGACATAGGATGTTTCCTTGTTTTCTTTTAAGGACAGTAACCGGTTACGCCTGACCTGAACCAATCTATCGACACTGTTAATCAGGCCAACGGTGAATTTATCCGTTACTTTATCCAGTTCACAGGGTAGCGGCTGATTGGGAATTATCGGGACATTGGCGGTTTTCATCCCCTTGTTTGCCAGATAGATACTGGTTGGAGTCTTGGAGGTCCGCGACACCCCGACCAAAATAATATCCGCATCTTTAAGCCCGCCCAGATACTGGCCATCATCATGCATCAGGGTATATTGCATCGCGTCAATCCGTTCGAAATATTCATCATTCATTTTATGCTGAAGACCGGGCCGGGCGATACTTTTCTGGCCAAGATGATGACCCAGCTCCCGAATGATGCTATGCAATACCGAAATATACGGCCAGGCATTTTGCTCACAGGCGTCAATCAAAATCTTTTCAATATCCCGATTAACCAGGGTAAACATAATAATTCCCGGTTTTTCAGTAAATTCCACGATGAGTCTTTTCATATGGCCGGTCGTTCTGATCATTGGCCAATAATGTTTCAGCGCCTTTATCTCCGGGAACTGGGCGAGCGCCGCCTTTGCCACCTGTTCCAAGGTATCACCGGTCGCGTCAGAAACCAGATGTAGATGAACTTCTTTCATATCAAAAATTCTTTGTTTTATCTTTGCTTGAAATATTAATTACGGGGATAACCGGGCCTATTTTTCAAAAATCATATTTTCATCCATCTGTTTCTTTTTTTATACCGTGCTTTTCTACCGGGGAACAGTTTTTTTCCCGGCGGTGAATAACTGAAAAATCTGTGAGTTTTTTTCTGCCGGGATTTTTTATCCCCGGAAGTACCGTTATTCCCGTTCCAGTATTTATGTGCTTA
>JAADGA010000249.1:2882-4871 GCA_013152615.1 Alphaproteobacteria bacterium | reverse complement strand
TCATCAGCCGACCTGCAAATGCTGTTTGACCATCTGGAGCGCGAACTCACTTCTGCCGGTTATTTCCGCCATGATCAGCGCCGGGCGACGATGAAGCGGAATTTACGCAATATCTTCAAGCGCTCCGCCCTTACTCATGAAGAAGTCAGTACGTTGCGCGGCGTGGTCAAGGCGCTCGCCACCGGCGGCGGCCCCGGATGGATTGCAGAAAAAGCCAGAGAAGAGGCGAGAGAAGAAGTGATAGAAAAAGCTGTAAAAAGACCAAAAGATCAGGAATGAATTGACTTTTGCCAAGGGGTGACTATATTCCGGCCAACGTGAATGACCCGGGTGAGAGCCTCGGGTTGCGTGGAGCAGGGCATGTCCTGTTTTACGGCGCTGATTTCAACTCTAACAGAAGCGATTCTAACAATGACCAAACGTACTCAAGCAAAGTATAAAATCGACCGCCGTATGGGCGAAAACATATGGGGTCGTCCCAAGTCTCCGGTAAATTCCCGCGAATATGGTCCGGGCCAGCATGGTCAGGGACGGCGGAGCAAATTATCCGACTATGGTATTCAGTTGCGCGCCAAACAAAAGCTCAAGGGCTATTACGGCGATATTACCGAAAAACAGTTCAAGCGCATTTATAAAGATGCCGACAGCAAACGCGGTGATACTGGCGAGTTTCTGGTTGGGCTGCTGGAAAGTCGTCTCGACGCGGTGGTTTACCGGGCTAAATTCGTCCCTACCATCTTTTCCGCCCGTCAGTTCGTCAATCATGGTCACGTTCTGGTCAATGGCAAAAGGGTTAATATTCCAAGTTACCGGGTCAAGGCGGATGACGTGGTCGAAATTCGCGAAAAATCACGCCAGATTCCGATGGTTATTCAGGGGATTTCTTCCAATGAACGCGACATTCCGGAATATCTGGTAGTGGAAAATGACGGCACCAAGGTTACTTTCCTGCGGATGCCGTCACTTGATGAAATCCCTTATCCGGTGCAGATGGAACCCAACCTGATCGTGGAATTTTATTCCCGCTAACAGAATAGCTTTCCAAACCGGAATATATTAACAGGCTGGCAGCCATTCTATGGGATGGCTGTTTCTTCCGGGGCTTGGTGTTGTGAATAAATTTGAATTATCCTCTGTTTTTTTAATTGGTCATGAAAAGATAGACTCTGGTCATGCCGAGCTGGTTAGTATCCTCAACAAAATGGTTGATGGCTTTAATCAGGGGATGTTGAATCATGCCGGAGGGAATGGCTGCTGTTTTATGAAAAATTACAGCAGCATTTTATCGATGAAGAGAAAATCATGCACGACTTCGACTTCGACTATGCCCTCCACGATCACCAAAAACTTCTGAACCATGTTCAGAACATGGGGAAGGGATGCAATACGCTAACCCGCTGGCAGGACTGCCTGTTCGAAATGCGTAACGATCTTTTATCGTGGATACTAAGAGAAGACCTGCACTTCGCCGAACATCTGGTGACGATCGGTTACAATAATAGTTAACTCCCAGTTCCGGTTATGAAGCTTTGGGCTGAATGTCATGCTGCTCAAACAAACCGATCAGTTCGCCATTCGCCGCCATTTCACGAATGATATCGCAACCGCCAACAAATTCACCCTTGACGTAAAGCTGCGGAATGGTCGGCCATTGGCTGAATTCCTTGATGCCATCGCGCAGGGCCGGGTCCTGCAGCACATCAAAAGCCTCAAAATCGACCTTGAAATGATTGAGTATTTCAATAACAGTGGCGGAAAAGCCGCATTGGGGAAACATTGGGTTGCCCTTCATATAAAGAACGACGTCACTATTTTTAATATCATTTTCGATACGGCTAGAAATTGAATTTGTCATTTATTTTTCCTGCATGATTTACACTGGTTACATTATTCTGTTACGGCAGTCTGAAGAGCCAGGGCATGAAGGTCATTACCCATTTTTCCCTTGAGAGCCTTATAGACCATCTGATGCTGTTGAACGCGGCTCTT
>JAADGA010000249.1:0-2797 GCA_013152615.1 Alphaproteobacteria bacterium | reverse complement strand
ATCATTGCTTCTATTTCAGTTACATTCATGGCGATGTGTTTCAGGTCTCCGGTTATTCAATAGTCTATAGCTACTCTGTGTGGGTATAGGTAATCATCCTGACTATGAATGTCAACCGTACCTGATCAGTCATAAAAAGATGCAAATTTTTCACCGGCTATTGTCCCGGAAACAATGGTTCTTATTCTTTTTATCTGGTCCACACTAAGCTCATTTTTCCATTTTTCAGCCGCATTTTTTGGATTGCGTACCGTTTGGTAGTATTTTTCAGTGTCGCCACTGTAATTCAGGCTGCTTTTAAGGAACGACTCAGTTTGACCGGTGTAATTCAGCTGACAAAAATCGAACATCTGTTGACAGACTCCGACGGGGTCATTACAGAGATTTTCATAAATCAGAAGAGTACAGTTATCCTGCCCTTCGATGTCATGCATAACTTTTTCATTGATGCAGGCCCAGGTACAGGCCAGTTGTTCTTCCAATGACATAGTTTGAAGTTTTGCCTCGCTCCAGCCCCGCGCTTTGGCCAGCGACGTGGAGGCAATCTGTTTGTGATAAATAACATCTTCCAGAAATTGTAATTTTCTGCCGCGAAGCTGGGATGAGACATATCCGCACGGATGCCTGAGGATATATATTATTTTTGCTTGTGGAAATGCCCTGGCAATAAGGCCGGTGCGGCAACATGAATTGACCGACTTCATAACAGGTATAATTTTACCATCGTTATTATTACGGGAAAAGTCAGGAATTTTGACGGTCACAGGCAGCCTGAGTTTATGGCATATGGCAGCAGTGGCTTTCAATATAAAAATTAGTTTGGGTAGAAAAGCATTAGTAAATTTGCCTAAATAATTCTTATTAAAAACCGGCAGTGATCCCGCTGACTTCAGCTGTCTGACATTTAACAGTTTGGTGAAATAATCCCTGGTGGCGGGAATTAGTGACTCCATTTCTTCCGGATCAGGAAAAAAGGGAATATCCTGTGAAATTACGACGGAATCCGGTTCATGACGATAAATAACATCCGGATGACTATCAAAGATTTTTGCCAGCCATGATGTACCGCTTCTGGGGGAGCCAATTAGAAAAATCATCCGTTTCAGTGTTATCTCTTTATGTCATACTCATAAATTCTATGTCATACTCATAAATTCAGGCATCCAGCGCCGGTGTTTTTCCACTAGTTCGGATATTGGCAGGGTCAGGATAGTGTCAATTTTAAATATTTTACCTTCAACCTGACCGATAAGCTTTATGTCTATCCCGGATTCACCGGCTTTGGCAAGAATATTTTCTGCCCGGTCTGCCGGAACAGAAAGAATATAGCGCGCCTGATCTTCACCAAAAGCATAGGCATGAAGTGGAATGTCGCCATTGTCAACGGTGACCGTCATCCCCCGGTTGGCCGCCATCGCCATTTCGGCCAGCGCGACATAAAGACCGCCGTCAGAAATATCATGACAGGCGGAAATATTGCCGGCGTTAATCTGCGCCCGGACAAAGTCACCGTTTTTCTTTTCAACGTCAAGATCAAGCGGCGGCGGGCTACCGGCTTCGCGGCCTTCGATCACCGTCAGATAAAGCGACGCGCCGAGGTGACCCCGGGTGTCGCCGACCAGCAGCAGAATTTCGCCGTCCTGTTGCGGCGCCATGGTGACCATGTTGCGATAGTCTTTAAACAGGCCAACGCCACCGATTGTCGGCGTCGGATGGATGCCGGTGCCGTTGGTTTCGTTATAGAGCGAGACATTGCCGGAAACCACCGGATAGTCCAGTATGTCGCAGGCGGCCCGCATGCCGTCGATACAGCCGACGAACTGGCCCATAATTTCCGGCCGTTCCGGATTGCCGAAATTCAGGCAGTCAGTGATTGCGAGCGGCATCGCACCGACGGCGGTAATATTGCGCCAGCTTTCGGCCACTGCCTGTTTGCCACCCTCTGCCGGATCGGCATAGCAATAGCGCGGCGTGCAGTCGGTGGTAATGGCAACCGCCTTGTCGGTGCCGTGAATCCGCACCACGGCCGCATCCCCGCCCGGTAGCTGGATGGTATCCGCCATCACCTGAGCGTCATATTGCTGCCAGATCCACGCGCGACTACACAGATCGGGTGAGCCGATCATGTCAAGCAGGGCCTGTTTCATGTCCGTCGGTGGTGTGACATCCTGCGGGTTCAGGTCCGGCTTTGGCGCGGGCTTCACCCACGGGCGGTCATATTCCGGGGAATTATCGGCCAGCGGCTGGGTCGGAATATCGGCGACAATCTCGCCTTTGAATGTCAGGGTCAGATTTCCCGTGTCGGTAATCTTCCCGATGACGGCAAAATCAAGGTTCCACTTGTCGAAAATTACTTTGGCTTCGGCTTCGCGTCCGGGTTTGAGGACAATCAGCATCCTCTCCTGACTTTCGGACAGCATCATTTCGTAGGGGGTCATGTTTATTTCACGCTGGGGCACCTGATCAAGGTCAAGGGCGAAACCAACCCCGCCGCCGGACGCCATTTCAACCGAGGATGAGGTCAGGCCCGCCGCCCCCATATCCTGAATGGCGACAATCATATCGGTTGCCATCAATTCGAGACAGGCCTCAATCAGCAGTTTTTCGGTGAACGGGTCGCCGACCTGTACCGTCGGACGCTTTTCCTCGGTATCTTCGCTGAATTCAGCCGAGGCCATGGTCGCCCCGTGGATGCCGTCGCGCCCGGTTTTCGAGCCAACGTAAATTACCGGGTTGCCGATGCCGGCCGCCGCCGACAGGAAGATTTTATCCTGATCCGCAAGGCCAACCGTCATCG
>JAADGA010000248.1:1305-4120 GCA_013152615.1 Alphaproteobacteria bacterium | reverse complement strand
GGTCGGGCCTTTCGGCCTTTTGCAGGTATTGGCGGACGGGATAAAAATGTTTTTCAAGGAAGACTGGATTCCTCCCTTTGCGGACCGGCCGGTGTTTGTCATAGCGCCGATGCTGCTGCTGGTTACCGTATTTATGCCGTTTGCGGTAATCGGGTTTGCGCCCGGGATCGTCGTTGCGGATTTAAACATCGGCCTGCTTTTTTTTCTGGCCATGTCCGCCCTGAGCGTTTACGGCATTGTGCTGGGCGGCTGGGCCTCCAATAATAAATACTCGCTTCTGGGCGCGGTTCGGGCAACTGCCCAGATGCTGAGCTACGAAGCATTCATGGGGTTGTCGCTGATGGGAGTAGTGATCCTTGCCGGGTCGTTTAACTTAAGCGAAATCGTTAATGCCCAAAAAGGGATGTGGTATTGCATTCCTCAATTTCCCGGTCTGGTTCTTTTCACCATTGCCGGTTTTGCCGAAACCCACAGGATGCCCTTTGACCTGCCAGAGGCCGAGGCCGAGCTGGTCGCGGGGTATCACACCGAGTATTCCGGAATGAAATTCGGCATGTTTTTCTTAGGCGAATACCTCGGCATTACAATGAGTTCAGCCATGATCGTCACGCTGTTTTTCGGAGGCTGGCAGGGCCCTTTTCTACCGCCGGCGGTCTGGTTCGCCCTCAAGACCTTTATATTTATCTGCGGGTTTATCCTGGTACGGGCGGCGCTTCCCCGGCCGCGCTACGACCAGTTGATGGGGTATGCCTGGAAGATTCTGCTGCCGCTGTCGTTGTTAAACCTTCTGGTCACCGGGGCCGTTGTCCTGGCGTTTAACTGAGGATATAAGATATTGCTGAGCATATTAAAAGGCATATGGATTATCCTGACCCATACGTTTCGCAGGCGTGAAACCGTCCAATATCCGGAGGAAAAGCCGTATCTGCCGCCAAGATACCGGGGCCGGATCATCCTTTCGCGCGATCCGGACGGAGGCGAACGGTGCGTTGCCTGTCATCTCTGCGCCGCCGCATGTCCTGTGGACTGCATCGTTTTGCAGGCCGCGCAGGACGAACACGGCAGGCGGTATCCGGAATTCTTCAGGATCAATTTTTCCCGGTGCATTTTATGCGGTTTTTGCGAGGAAGCCTGCCCGACCCTGGCGATCCAGCTCACCCCTGATTTTGAAATGGCCGAATACCGGCGTCAGAATCTGGTTTATGAAAAAAAAGACCTGTTGATCAGCGGCCCGGGCAAATATCCGGATTATAATTTTTATAAAACCGCCGGAATGACCATCGGCGGCAAAAAAAAGGGGGAGGCGGAAAATGAAGACCCGCCGGTGGATGTCCGAAGCCTGTTGCCGTAATGAATAAAAAATTGGAGGGAAAATGATTTAATGAATGCCGTTTTCTACATATCGGGCGCAATTGCAGTGGCTTCTACCGCCATGGCGATCTCGCGGCTGAACGCGGTGCATGCGTTGCTGTACCTGATCGTTTCCCTGCTGGCGGTGGCCCAGATATTTTTCATTCTCGGAGCTCCTTTTGCCGCGGCCATGGAAGTTATCATTTACGCGGGTGCAATCATGGTGCTTTTTGTGTTTGTGATCATGATGTTCAACCTCGGCCCTCCGGCCATTGAAACGGAACGGCAGTTGCTGCGGCCGGGGATGTGGATCGGCCCGGCGCTGCTGTCAGCGGTTCTGATGGCGGAACTTGTATTTGTCATTGCAGGCGGCAGCGGCCATCCCGCGGGCATCCGGGAAGTGGGTTCGGCCGCGGTGGGCCTTGCGCTGTTCGGGCCTTATGTTCTTGGCGTGGAGCTGGCTTCCATGCTGCTGCTGGCCGGACTGATCGGCGCGTATCACCTTGCCCGCCACGATCCGGACAAACGAGCGGAAGGAGATGCCTGATGGTTACCATACCCGTATCACATGGACTGATTCTGGCGGGGATACTTTTAATGCTGGGCCTCACCGGCGTGATGGTGCGCCGGAACATTATTTTCATCCTGCTCAGTCTTGAAATCATGTTTAACGGCGCCGGGCTGGCGTTTGTGGTGGCCGGGTCCCGATGGGGACAGCCGGACGGCCAGATCATGTTTCTGTTTCTGCTGGCAATGGCCGCGGCGGAAGTATCGGTCGGCCTGGCCCTGGTTTTCCATCTTTACCATCGCGGCAACACCCTGGACGCTGACCGGATCAGCGCAATGAAAGGTTAAAATAATGGAATTGCTGTGGCTGATTCCGGCTTTACCCCTGGCGGGTTTTTTGATATTGACCTTGGCCGGTTCACGACTGACGCGCACGATTGTCTCGGTGGTGGGTGTCGGCAGCGTCGGGGTGTCGGCCATGACCGCGGCGTGGGTGACCCTCGCGTTTATGCGCGTAAAACCGGCGGGGGAGGCTTTTTCCCAAACCCTCTGGACATGGCTTGATGTCGGGCGATTAAAGCTGGCCGTGACCTTTTATCTGGATCCCCTGGCGATTGTGATGGTGCTGATCATCACCGGAGTCGGGTTTCTGATCCATCTCTATTCCATTGGATACATGGCGGATGATGAGTCGTATTGCCGTTTTTTCGCGTACATGAACCTTTTTATCGCCGCCATGCTGATTCTCGTGCTGGCCGACAACCTGCTCCTGCTCTACCTGGGATGGGAAGGCGTCGGCCTGTGCAGCTACCTGCTCATCGGCTTCTGGTACAAGGACCCGGCCAACGGATATGCCGCCCGCAAAGCCTTTGTGGTGACCCGGGCGGGCGATACTGCCATGGCCATCGGTCTTTTTATGATCTATCAGCATTTAAATACATTACAAATTCAGGAAAGC
>JAADGA010000248.1:0-1269 GCA_013152615.1 Alphaproteobacteria bacterium | reverse complement strand
ATCATCGCCCTGCTGCTGCTGGGCGGGGCGGTGGGTAAATCAGCCCAGCTTCCTTTGCAGACATGGCTCCCGGACGCCATGGCCGGCCCGACTCCCGTGAGCGCCCTGATTCATGCCGCCACCATGGTGACGGCCGGAGTTTACCTGATCGCGCGCACCCATGTTCTCTTCACCCTGGCCCCCGCGGCCATGAACGTGGTTGCAGTCATAGGTGCCGCCACGCTGCTGATAGCGGGTTTCAGCGGTCTTGCACAAAAAGACATCAAACGCGTACTGGCCTATTCAACCATCAGCCAGCTTGGCTACATGTTTCTGGCATTGGGCGTGGGCGCATGGTCCGCGGCCATTTTTCATCTGATGACCCATGCTTTTTTCAAGGCCCTGCTTTTTCTGGGCGCGGGCGCGGTGATCCATTCCCTGGGCGGCGAGCAGAATATGTTTAAAATGGGCGGTCTGCGGCGCGAAATGCCGCTCATTTTCACGACATTTCTGATCGGCGCGGCATCCTTGGCGGCGCTTCCCCTGATCACCGCCGGGTTTTACAGCAAAGACCTGATTCTCTGGCAGTCCTTTGCGTCTGTTCATGGTGGCGCGGTGCTATATGCCGCCGCCCTGACCGGCGCCCTGTTGACCGTACTCTACACCTTTCGCATGGTGTTTCTGACTTTTGCCGGTCCGATCCGGACACCGGTGACGCATCGCCCGGGAATTTCCATGAAACTTCCCCTGGTGATTCTTGCGATTCTCTCGCTTGTCGCGGGTTTTCTGGAAATGCCGGAAGCGCTGGGCGGAGTGCATCTGTTTTCCAAGTTCATCAGCGGATCTTTACCGGAAATCCATATTACGGAAGGTCTGGAACATTTCGAGGGAATATTTGAAATCATCTCCGGCGGAGTCACGCTTTTCGGCATCTTTCTGAGTTATCTTTTTATTCAGCGTTTGCCGGACCTGACCGCGCGGCTTTCGAATTCGGGCTTTGGCTCGTTTCTGCGTAATTTCTGGCTGCATGGCTGGGAATTTGACCGCTTGTATGACTGTATTCTGGTTCGGCCCTATGTCTTTTTTGCCCGCATCAACCGCAGGGATGTGATCGACGGCATCTATGACATGATTGCCTGGTTCGGACGGGCCGGATATAACGCTCTGAGCCGCACGCAAAACGGGCGGGTGCGCACCTGTGCGCTCGGCATCGCCCTGGGTGCGGCGGCCGTAATTTCAATGGTGGTGCTGCTATGATTCTTGTGTGGCTGATCGTCATTCCCGCTCTGG
>JAADGA010000247.1:4247-5357 GCA_013152615.1 Alphaproteobacteria bacterium | reverse complement strand
CGGGCGGCGAGGCCCAGGACATCAAATGTGATGTTGTTCTGGTTGCTGTGGGTCGCAGGCCCTATACTGATGGCCTCGGCCTGAAAGCGGTCGGGGTCAAGCTGAATGACCGGGGGCAGGTTGAAATTAATGATCATTTTCAGACCAGCGTCACCGGCATTTATGCCATTGGTGATGTCGTGCGCGGCGCCATGCTTGCCCACAAGGCCGAAGACGAAGGCACGGCGGTCGCCGAAATTATCGCCGGATTTGCCGGACATGTTAATTATGACGCCATCCCGGGGGTGATCTACACCATGCCGGAAGTGGCCTCTGTCGGTAAGACCGAACAAGCGCTGAAAGCGGCGGGCACGGCTTACGTCGTCGGCAAATTCCCGTTTAGCGCCAACAGCCGCGCCCGGGTTAACCGCGAGACTGACGGCTTTGTCAAAATCCTCAGCTGTGCCGCTTCAGACAGGATTCTCGGCGCCCATATCATCGGCTCCGATGCTGGCAACATGATCGCCGAGCTCACGCTGGCGGTGGAAAAAGGCCTGACCGCCGAGGATATTGCCTATTGCAGTCACGCCCATCCGACCGAAACCGAGGCCGTGCGCGAGGCGGCGATGGCGACCGATGGCCGCGCCGTTCATATGTGATGACAGTTCATATGTGGTGATTTTTCAGCCATCCTTCGAGCTGCTTAACCTCGGCGTCCGACCATGTGAGGCCGAGCTTGGTGCGCCGCCATAATATATCTTCGGCAGTCTGCGCCCATTCCTGCCGCAGCAGATAGTCGGCCTCATAGTCATAAAGCTCCGGGCCGATCAGTCTGGAGTCGGCATGCCTGCCCCGCAGCATTTCCGTCATCCGGCTGCCGTAAAGACCCGCATAGCGGCGGCAGAGATTTTTATCCAGATCGGGATATTCCGCCTGTTTTGCCTGAATAAACTGCGCCATAGCGGCAATGTCACCGCCGGGCAGCGGGACGGTCGCCGTCCACGGGGCCGCCATATCCGGGAAAAATTCGCTCAGCCTTTCCAGTGCCTTTTCCGCCAGATGGCGAAAAGTGGTGATCTTGCCGCCAAAGACCGATAATAACGGTGCGCCCCGGCCTTTGCCGAGGGCGAG
>JAADGA010000247.1:0-4166 GCA_013152615.1 Alphaproteobacteria bacterium | reverse complement strand
ATAATGGCTGATGACATCAGTTGCCGACAGGGGTTTGCCGTGGCTGAGGGTTGGCCGGAAATAAATATTGATATGCTGGCACAGATAGTCGATTTCCGCCGGCGATATGCTGACCTGCGCCGGATCGCCGTCGTAAGGAATGTCGGTGGTGCCGATCAGGCTGTAGTGCTGCTGATAGGGAATGGCAAAAATAATCCGGCCATCCGCATTTTGCAGGATATAGGCGTCGTCGCCGGGATATAATTTCGGCACAATGATATGACTGCCCTTGACCAGTCGCAACCGATTATGACTTTTCAGGGCGAGGCGGTCGCGGATAATATCCGAAACCCACGGCCCGGCGGCATTGATCAGCATTTTTGCCGTCACTCTGCCGCCCGGTGCGATCTCGGCCTGCCAGTGGTCGCCGGAATGACGGGCAGAGATAAATTTTGTCCGCGTCAGGATTTCAGCCCCGCGTTCTTTGGCATCAAGGGCGGTCAGCACCACCAGCCGGGCATCATCAACCATGCAGTCAAAATAGCTGAAGCCGTCGGTAAAACGACTATGGAGCGGATTAGCGGGATCATTGCGGTCCAGCCTGATCTGGCGCGAGCCGCCGAGGGTCTTGCGCGTCGCCAGATGATCATAAAGAAACAGACCGAGCCGGATCATCCATTTGGGCCGTAAATGCTGTTCATGGGGCAGGATAAATTTTAGCGGACGAATGATGTGAGGCGCGGCCTTTAGCAGAATCTCCCGCTCCTTCAGCGCCTTTCTGACCAGCAGAAAATCAAAATATTCGAGGTAACGCAAGCCGCCGTGAATAAGTTTGGTGCTTTTTGACGAGGTTGCCGCGGCCAGATCGTCCATCTCCACCAGCAGCACCTTCAGACCGCGTCCGGCCGCATCACGGGCAATGCCGCAGCCGTTAATACCGCCACCAATAATCAACAGGTCATACTCCGGAGTCATATATTTTTCCATAAGTGATATAAAATTCTCGGCTTACGCGGTATATTAACCACAATGAGAAATTTGACAACAGGGAGACATAAATGACCCATTATCTGCTGGCGATTGATCAGGGAACGACCAGCACCCGGGCGATGGTCTTTGATGATCAGGGAGAGGTAATGGCGACGGCCCGGCAGGAATTTACGCAATATTTTCCGGCGGATGGCTGGGTTGAGCATGACGGTATGGAAATTATCCAAACCGTGATGACGACGGTTAAAGAGGCGCTTGACCAGCTGCCTGCGGGCTGTTTTCCAACGGCCATCGGTATCACCAACCAGCGCGAAACTACCGTGATCTGGGACCGCGAGCCGATCTATCCGGCAATTGTGTGGCAGGACCGCCGAACCGCAGATATATGCCGGAACATGAAGCAGGATGGTGTTGAGCCGATGATCAGTGAAAAGACCGGACTCTTGTTTGATCCGTATTTCTCGGCGACCAAAATAAACTGGATACTGGATAATGTCCCGGATGCCCGCAGGCGCGCCGTGCGCGGTGAGTTGGCCTTTGGCACGGTGGACAGTTTTATTCTGTGGCACCTGACTGGCGGAAAAGTTCACAAGACGGATGTTACCAATGCCGCGCGCACTTTGTTATTTAATATTCAGACGATGATGTGGGACCCGGATCTGCTCAAGCTGTTTGATGTCCCGGCGGCGTTGCTGCCGACGGTCCATGACTGTGATCATCATTTTGGCGATGTCAGCCTGTTCGGTCAGGCGCTGCCAATTACCGCTATCGCCGGTGATCAGCAGGCGGCGTTGTTCGGCCAGAATTGTCTGGAGGCTGGTCAGATAAAATGTACTCTTGGCACCGGTGGTTTTGTCATGATGAATACCGGTGACAGTATTATCCGGTCACAAAACCGCCTGCTGACCACGGTTGCCTGTGCGCTTCAGGGCAGGGTCACCTATGCCCTGGAAGGCAGCTTTTTTTGCGCGGGTTCGGCGGTGCAGTGGTTGCGTGATGGCCTCAAAATTATCGGGGATGCCGGGGAAACCGAGGCCCTTGCCCGCTCAATCGACAGCAGTCACGGCGTGGTTATGGTGCCAGCCTTCACCGGCCTTGGTGCCCCCCATTGGCAGGCGGAGGCCCGGGGAACATTGTTTGGCCTGACCCGTGCCACCGGCAGGGCCGAGATCGCGCGCGCGACGCTGGAATCGGTCGGCCTTCAGGCCGCAGATCTGGTGGCGGCAATGCAGCATGACAGTGGTATAGCTGTTGAGAGGCTGAAGCTGGACGGTGGCATGGCTGCGAATGAATGGCTGTTACAATTTTTTGCCGATATCATGCAGGTGGAAATAGTCCGGTCCGGAATTATGGAAACAACGGCCTTCGGGGTGGCCATGCTTGCCGCCCTTGGCGCCGGCGTTCATAAAAAGGTTAACAAATTATCAACAGTTAATTGTTACACTAAGGTCAAGAAGCCGGAAATGACCATAAAAGATACTTTCTTATTAAGAGAGATCTGGAAAAAGGCTGTAGAATCAACATGTTATTTTTCAACCCGCTAAAAGGACCGGTTTTTTGACAGAATGAGTGTCTGACGCTGTTTTTTTATTTATGAAGGGCGTAAGATACCATATAAGCATAATACACTATAATATATTTTAAAGTTTCATCTAAGAAACGCAGGGATAATTACTTGGTAGATTCAACATTAAGGTGGTATGGGATGACTAAATTAGTAAATATGATTGACTTGAACAGGTTGCAGCTTAATTCCTTCGAAGCAGCTGATTTTCTTAAAACATTGGCAAATCCAAATAGACTGGTAATTCTGAGCCGGCTTCTCGGCAAGGAGACCTGTGTCGGGGATCTGGAAAAAAATCTCGGGATTTCCCAATCGGCATTGTCGCAACATCTTGGTCGTATGCGTGCGGCGGGGCTGGTGTCAACCCGGCGGGTGAGCCAGCAGATATATTACCGGATCAAGGACCCCCGGGTGGTGCGGATGTTACAATTGACCTATGATCTTTTTTGTGCTGAAGAAATAAATCATCCTGAAGAACTGGCCGAAGCGGTATAAGCCGCGCCTTTTCGGTGGGGGATATGCTGGTGCAGAATGGACGTATTAACAGGTCCTGACCCTGAATCAGCGCGTTAATGCGGCCTGAATTGCCGTCTCGATGGCTTGCAGAAAATGTGACTTGTCCTTGGGGGTAAAGCCCGGGTTATAGCCTTTGCTGGCCCCGGTTTCCCTTAAATGCGCGTTAAGATCACGCATGGCGACGGCCATGCCGATAGTATTGGATGAAAAAGCCTTGCCGGTCGGGCCGATGACGCTGGCCCCAATATCCAGACAGCGCCGGGCCAATAATATATCCGCCGTGATCGCAATATCTTGTGCAGTGATATGGTCGGCAATCCAGTCATCGGCGGCATCCGGGTGGTTGGCCACCACTATTTTCTCGACCAGCGGGCCGACCTCCAGCCGCAGCCATTGATTGCTGACGATATAAACAATAAGCCCGTGGCGGTAGGAAACCCTCAGAATTTCAGCCTTCACCGGGCAGGCATCCGCATCGACATAAAGGGAAACAGGGCTTTTTCCAGTCATTTTATCTTTTCAGCCGGGGGGTTCTTTGTCCCGGCAGCCGGGCAATGGCCAGCCGGTATCCGGCACAGGGGTAGCGGGATTTTCTATCGCAAACATGTGATTCATAGGCTGTTCATAGCCGAATTAATAAATTTTGCCAACAGGGGATGATCGCTCAGATAAAAATCGGAGAAAATCCTTGAGTCTATAGCTCCTACAGGGTCTATACAGCTTACTTAAGCCAGGAGAAAAATATGTCAGAAACAGGGGGCGGAAAGCCCGAAAATAATTCTTGTGATATCGCGGTAATTGGTGCCGGGTCAGCCGGGTTTTCGGCGGCGATCACTGCCGCTGATCTGGGGGCGCGGGTGGCGCTGATTGGTCACGGCACGATTGGCGGCACCTGTGTAAATGTCGGCTGTGTTCCGTCAAAAACTATGATTCGCATGGCGGAAACGCTTTATGGCGCGCGCACGGCGGCGCGCTTTTCCGGCATTGCGGGCGAGGCCCATATCACCGACTGGCAACAGGTGATGGCGGCGAAAAATGATCTGGTGACGACATTACGCCATAAAAAATATACAAACTTGCTGTCGGAATATGACGGTATCAGCTATTATGAAGGGGT
>JAADGA010000246.1:4065-6928 GCA_013152615.1 Alphaproteobacteria bacterium | reverse complement strand
TGTCGCCCTTGCGGCCTATGCCAAAAAGAAGGGGGCGCATCTGATCGGTCATAATGAAACCGCCGGTAATATCTCAAATTATGAAAAACAACTGGGTGCGGCGCTGGATTATGACCATAAACTCGGCATTCCGTTAATAAAAACCGGCTATGTCGCCGATGGCGGCAATGCCACCTACACCCGCGCCGATGGTCGGGTTCGTCACGAATGGCATGACAGCCAGTTTATGGTCCGTCATTATCAAAAGGTGGTGGTTGAGGCCGCCAAACGTCATATTGCCATTGATACCCATGAACCGATCAAGGCGACCGGTCTCAGGCGCACCTATCCCAACTGGGTGTCGCGTGAGGGTGCGCGCGGTCAGGAATATAATGCCTGGGGCCAGCCGGGCAATCCACCCAAACATACCGTTATCCTGCCCTTTACCCGCATGCTGGCGGGGCCAATGGATTTTACCCCGGGTATTTTTGATCTTTTGTTCAGGAAGGCCAAGCCCGATAACCGGGTGTCAACGACGCTGGCCAAACAACTGGCGTTATATGTGGTGATCTACAGCCCGATTCAGATGGCGGCGGATCTACCGAAAAATTACCGCGCCCGGCCAAAACCGTTCCAGTTTATCAAGGATGTGCCGACCGACTGGGAGGATACCCTTGTACTCAACGGCAAAATTGGTGATTATGTCACCATCGTGCGCAAAGACCGTCACAGTGATGACTGGTATCTGGGCAGCATAAGTGGCGAGAAGGCCCGCAGTTTTAAAGTCTCGCTGAGCTTCCTCACCCCGGGAGTGACCTATCAGGCGCAAATTTACCGGGACGGGCCACAGGCTGACTGGCGCAGCAATCCTTATGATATGGTAATTGAGCACAAGAATGTAACCAGCAAAACACTATTGCCGATAAAGCTCGCAACCAGCGGCGGTGAGGCCATTCGCTTTATCCCGGCGACCAAATGACGGGACAGGAAAATTTTATGAAACAGGTCAGGCTATTATTAATTATTATTGTTGCGCTGAGCGGCTTTGCCGGGGCGGCATATGGCCAAAGTCGGCTCGATCATGTTGAACCGCCCTTTTGGTGGGTCGGGTTCAAACAGCCAAAATTACAGATTCTGGTTCATGGCAGCAGGATTGCCGACTATGCGCCAAAGATAGATTTCCCCGGGGTGGTGATTAAAAAAGTCATCCGGACGAAAAGCCCGAATTATCTGTTCATTGATGTGGTGATTGCCCCAAAGACGAAAGTCGGCAAGTTTAATATCAGCTTTATCAAGGCCGGTAGCCCCGACATCACCTATCCCTATGAATTGAAAAATCGCGCGCCACATTCCGCCGCCCGCAAGGGGTTCAACAGTTCGGATGTTATTTACCTGATTACCCCGGACCGTTTCGCCAATGGCAACCCGAATAATGATTCAGTCGCCGGGATGGCGGACAAGCTTGACCGCAGGAACAAGGATGGCCGTCACGGCGGCGATATTCAGGGCGTCATTGATCATCTGGATTATATTGCCCGCATGGGTTTCACCAAAATATGGCTTACCCCGGTACTGGAGAATAATCAGCCAAAAACCAGCTATCACGGCTATGCCATCACCGATTTTTACAAGGTTGATCCGCGTTTCGGCTCCAATAAGCTTTACCGGAAACTGGTGCAGACCGCCCGCCGCCGGGGCATCGGGGTGATCATGGATATGGTGGCCAATCATGTCGGCTCAAAACACTGGTGGATGAATGATCTGCCGAGTGACGACTGGATACATTATTCCCGGCTCTATCGTGACGGCAAATATGTTATCACCAATAATCGCCACACCACGATACAGGACCCCTATGCGGCGGCCAGTGACCGGAAGATATTTTCCGATGGCTGGTTTGTCAAAACCATGCCGGACCTTAATCAGAAAAATCCATTGATGGCGAATTACCTGATTGAAAACAGCCTCTGGTGGATCGAATATGCCGGGCTTACCGGAATACGGATGGATACCTATCCCTATTCCGACATGAATTTCATGGCCAGATGGTCAAAGCGCATTATGACCGAATATCCGGATTTCAATATTGTTGGCGAAGAATGGAGCTTTAATCCGTCGATAGTGTCTTTCTGGCAGCGGGGCAAGAGCAATAAAACCGGCTATGTTTCCTGGCTGCCGAGCCTGATGGACTTTCCGCTGAATAACGCCCTGATAAAGGGGCTGACAGCCAGGGAAAGCTGGTCAACCGGCCTGATCACGATATACCGGATGCTGGCCAATGATGTGGTTTATCCGGATCCGTCCGATCTGGTGATATTTCCGGATAACCATGATATGAACCGGGTTTTTACCCAGCTTAAGCAGGATAAAGACCTGTTCAAAATGGCGATGGTTTTCACCCTGACCATGCGCGGTATTCCTGAAATCTATTATGGTACCGAGATTTTAAAGACCAGTCCGGGGCCTAAGGATGACGGTATTATCCGCAGTGATTTTCCCGGTGGCTGGGCGAATGACACGGTTAACGCTTTCACCGGCAAGGGGCTGTCCCGGGACCAGCAGGAGGCCCAGGACTATTTACGCAAACTGCTGAACTGGCGCAAGGGCAGGGCGGTCATCGATAGCGGCAAATTGATGCATTATCTGCCAAAAGACGGCGTCTATGTCTATTTCAGATATAATGACAGCGACACGGTGATGGTTATCCTCAACAAAAATAAAACAGCAAAAAATTTAAAGCTCAAGCGGTTTTCACAAATGCTGAAAGGTCATAGCACGGCGCGTGAGGTGATTGCCGGCAAGACGGTCACTATTGGCGATAATCTCACGCTTGCGCCACGTTCGGCGATGATACTGGACATTAAATGATACGCTGTTACCTATG
>JAADGA010000246.1:0-4042 GCA_013152615.1 Alphaproteobacteria bacterium | reverse complement strand
TCTGGCAAATCTGGAATATGTGTTTCGGTTTTCTCGGGATACAGTTTGGCTTCGCGTTGCAAAACAGCTTTGTCAGTCGCATTTTTCAGACTTTGGGGGCGGGCATTGATAATATCCCGATCCTGTGGGTGGCGGCGCCGTTAACCGGCCTGTTGATCCAGCCCATCATTGGTTATATGAGCGACAATACCTGGAACCGGCTTGGGCGCAGGCGGCCTTATTTCCTGTGGGGGGCGATAGTCGCCACGGCGGCGTTATTTATCATGCCAAATTCGCCTTATCTGTGGATTGCGGCGGGGATGCTGTGGGTGATGGATGCCTCGTTTAATATTGCGATGGAGCCGTTCCGGGCCTTTGTCGGCGATATGCTGCCGCCGCAGCAGCGCACCATGGGCTATGCAATGCAGAGCTTCTTCATTGGTGTCGGTTCGGTGGTGGCCTCGGCGTTACCATGGATTTTTACCAACTGGTTTGGCATCAGCAATGTGGCGGCCGCCGGGGAAATCCCGCAATCGGTTTTTATTTCGGCGGCGCGGTATTGTTGCTGGCGGTCATGTGGACGGTCTATTCAACCAAAGAATATTCCCCCGATGAGCTGAAGCAGTTTGACCGGCACGCACGCGCGGAGGCCTCCGCAGTTATTCAACCGCCGCAGGCCGGGGATACGCGCTATCGCCGGGGCGCTGCGTTGTGGCTTGGTAGCGGGGGAATCTTTACCATGGTTATTTTCCGCTTTGACTGGGCGCCGCAATTATATCTTTTGGGGGTTGGGCTGTCGCTGTTCGGTGTCATGCTGTTTATCAGTGCCGCCCTTCAGCATCAGGGGCGGACCGGCAGTGGTTTCTATCAGATTATCGATGATCTGTTCCATATGCCGCGAACCATGAAACAACTGGCGGTGGTGCAGTTCTTTTCGTGGTTCGCGCTGTTTTCCATGTGGATATATACCACCCCGGCGGTGACCGCCTATCATTTTGGCAGTCATGACCCGTCGTCACTGCTGTATAACAAAGGGGCGGACTGGGTCGGGGTGCTGTTTGCCGCCTATAATGTTTTTGCGGCGCTCGCCGCCTTTCTGATCCCGGTGGTTGCCCGCCTGACCAATCGGAAAATTACCCATATGATCAATCTGTTTCTGGGTGGGGCCGGGCTGATCTCGATGTATTTTATCAAAAATCCTGACTTCCTGTGGGTGTCGATGATCGGGGTTGGCATTGCCTGGGCGTCAATCCTGTCGATGCCCTATAGCCTGTTATCCGGTGCGCTGCCATCCCACAAGATGGGGATTTATATGGGGATTTTCAATTTCTTTATTGTTATCCCCCAGATACTCGCCGCCAGTGTTCTCGGACTTTTCGTCAAACGGCTTTTCAATGATCAGGCAATATACGCCCTTGTTCTGGGCGGTGGTTTTATGATTGTCGCAGGGATCGCGACTTTATGGGTTGATGACCCGGATGAGGTATAATTAACATGCGTTTAGAGAGAAAAACCGGTGTTGTCATCCTGATGTTGTTCCTTGCGGGTTGTAGCACAGTAACCGCACAGAATATCACACAGAATATCGTACAAAATATTGCGCCGGGAGCGCCGGGGGCACCGTCAACCTGGGCCTTTGCCGGTAAGGATGGTATTGGCACCTCTTATGAATCCTATGACGGCCGCACCGGTAAAATTTCAAAAGTATGGTTCTCGGTGGCCCGGGGCATCCTGACCGAAACCATGTATGGCCTGATTCATCAGGCCCAGATCAAGGATATGCAATTCCTGATTACGGGTGACGGCTTTGTCGACAGTGAAAAGAACGATACCGTCGCCACCATTGATTATCTTGACAAGGATGCCGCCGGGCGGCCCTTGTCGCTGGCCTACCGGATTATCACCCGCGACAAGCAGGGCAAATATGAGATTGAGAAGCGTATTTTTACCGATCCGGACCGTAATGTGCTGTTTATCCGGGTTATTTTCCGCGCCTTAAAGGGGAATATCACCCCCTATCTCTATCTCAACCCCCATGTGAATAATACCGGCAGCGGCGACATCGCCCGTGCCACCATGACCGGGCTTTATGCCAGTGACAGCGGCACTTATCTCGCGCTGAAATCAAGCGGCAAATTTGTTAAAACATCCGCTGGCTTTGTCGGCGTGTCCGACGGCATGACCGATTTAAAAGATAACGGCAAGATGGACTGGCATTATGGCTCGACCGGCAAGAAAACCGGCAATGTCGCGCTGATGGCGGAACTTGGTACCCTGAAGCAGGGGCAGGTCGCGCGCTATGATTTCGCCATTGGTTTCGGCCATAGCGCCGCCGCGAGCACGCAGGCAGCAGAGGCCTCGCTGGCCGAAGGCTATGACCGGATTCTGGCGCGCTATGACGGCAAGGGGGCTTATGTCGGCTGGCAGGATTATATTGCCAGTCTTCCCGCACTGCCGGGGATGGTGTCGTCCACCACCGATGGCGGCAAGCTGCTCTATACCAGTGCGATGGTATTGAAAGCACAGGAGGATAAAACATATCCCGGGGCCTTGATCGCGTCCTTGTCTAACCCTTGGGGGGAGACAAGCTCTGCGGACAAGGCCGCCACCGGCTATAAAGCGGTGTGGCCCCGGGATTTTTACCAGACGACAATGGCTTTTCTGGCGCTCGGCGATCGTCAGACCGCGCTCAAGGCCTTTCAATATCTGCAGAAATTACAGGTCACCGCCAAAACGCCGGGCAATAAGGGCGCAAGCGGCTGGTTTTTACAGAAAACCCATGTTGACGGCGTCCATGAATGGATCAGTGTCCAGCTTGATCAGACCGCAATGCCGATCATGCTTGGCTGGAAGCTGCATCAGGCCGGGATATTGTCCGATGCTCGCCTGCGCCACTGGTATCAGGTGATGCTGAAACCGGCGGCGGATTTTCTGGTTTATGGCGGCAAGGTTAATCTCGACGGTAATATTGCGCAGGTCAACCCGCCGTGGACCGAGCAGGAACGCTGGGAAGAACAGCCGGGTTACAGTCCGTCAACCACCGCCGCCGTCATCACCGGGTTGGTGACTGCCGCCGATATTGCCCGAACCGTTGGCGATAATGCCAGCGCGCAGCGCTATCTCAAGGCCGCTGACGACGATCAAGCCCGGCTTCAGTCCCGGATGTTCACCACCACCGGTCCCTTCAACAAGGGCAAAAATAATGGTCGTTATTTCCTGCGGATTACGCCCCATCAAAATCCGAACAACAACGACAAGATTCCGGGCAAAAATGGTCGGGCGGCCATTGGCGAACGCTTTATGATGGATGCGGGCTTTCTTGAACTGGTGCGTTACGGCGTATTGCCCGCGGATAATGCGGCTATCCTCGACAGCCTGCCGGAACTTGATGATCAGAGCCGGGGGGATAGTCTCAGGCTCCATTATGACTTTACCTTCAAAGGGGTCAAGGGTGTCTTCCTGGGCTGGCGACGGTACGGCAATGACGGTTACGGCGAAGATGCCGATACCGGCCGGAATTACGGCAGGATGACTCCGGGACAGCGTGGGCGGGTATGGCCGATTTTTACCGGCGAACGCGGCCATTATGAGCTGGCACTGGACGAATCCCGAACAGGTAAGGTCTCTGATAAGGAGATTGACGCGCTGAAAAATACCTATGTCAGGGCGATGGAATTATTTGCCAATGACGGCATGATGCTGCCGGAGCAGGTGTGGGACGGCGTTGGGGTAAATAGCCGCAGTCATCCCTATCGCCGGGGCGAGGGCACCGATTCCGCAACCCCGCTGGCATGGGCCCATGCGGAATATATCAAGCTGGTCCGCTCGCTCACAGACCGCAAAGTCTGGGATTATTATCAGGTAGTCGGCAAGCGCTACAAAAAATAACCCCTGCCCGATCGGATATTCTTGAATTGGCTGGATATTCCTGAATTGTCCGGATATTTCTGAATTATCGGGAAGAGACCCTATCTCCGGAATTATGTAAATGCCCGGTGGCAGCTGCCTGGTATTTTTTTATATGAAAAATTTTATCACTTGAAAGCGGAGAAATTTTAGCAGA
>JAADGA010000245.1 GCA_013152615.1 Alphaproteobacteria bacterium | reverse complement strand
GCCGCGTCTGCCGGAATCGGTAATGATATTAATCACGCCGCCAATAGCGTCCGAGCCGTAAAGAATCGATTGTGGCCCGCGCAGAACCTCAATCCGCTCAATGCCGTTCGGGTCAAGATCGGCAAAATTATAGCTGCCACCGGGGGTGGAGACATCATTGATCTGAATGCCGTCAATCAGCACCATGGTCTGGGCCGAACTGGCGCCGCGAATACGAATGCTCGAAACCCCGCCGTAAGCGCCATTCTGATTAAGGCTGAGACCGGGGATATTTTGCAGCATATTCTGAACAAAAACTGTCTGCGATTTGGCCATATCGGCGGCGGTAATCACCGAGATACTGCTGCCAATGTCGGACAGCGCACGCGGATAACGGGTGGCGGTCACCACGATTTCCTGCATGGACTGTTCGGCATGAGCCGTCGGCAGACCGATGGCCGAGGCGAGCAGGGCGGTTGATAAAACTAATTTGAAATCCATTATATATTTCCTCATAATTATTTTTTAAAATACCTGTGAGGATGTTTTATGGACAATCTGAAAAGCATCCCGCACACGGCAACAGTTGTCACCTATGCGGAAAAACCGCTCTGTCCCATTAACCCGATGGGCAGAAAGGGCGACCGGATGGCAGGTTTCCTGACTTATGAGTTATCGCTGATGACTACCTTCCCGGGGAATATTTCCCAGTGGCATAACGATCATCAACTCGTCAAATACAGTTGCGGGGACAGTCTCGGATTGATACCGTGTTCCCTATTATCCCCTTGCGGGGCACCATCGTCGGCCAAGATATAGTCAATAGCTTCCCGGCTGACAAGCAAAAAACATTTAATAAATTCGCGCGAATATTCAGGGCGGACACCCTCAACCCAGAATATGATCCGTTGTTTCCCGCAAGGCCGGGATGACGTCCTGTTCGAACCACGGATTCTTTTTTAGCCAGAGCAGGTTTCGCGGGCTCGGATGGGGCAGCGGGATAATCTGCTCACCATAATCCCGCCAGCATTTTACCGTTTCTGTCAGGGTCTTCCGGGCTTGCCCCTTCAGGTGCCAGGCCTGTGCATAGCGTCCAATCACCAGTGTCAGCTCAATATGATGAAGCATGTCAAGCAGCGGGACGCGCCATTTTTCGGCACATTCCGGGCGCGGCGGCCGGTCGCCGGATTTCCCGGTACCGGGAAAGCAGAATCCCATGGGAACCAGCGCGATTTTGGTGTCGTCATAAAATATATCCCGGCTGATTCCCATCCAGTCCCGCAACCGGTCCCCGCTTGGGTCGTTAAAGAGAATGCCGGTTTGGTGAACCTTCCTGCCGGGGGCCTGACCGACAATCAGGATTCTGGTGGTGGCGGATATTTGTATTACCGGACGCGGGGGACAGGGCAGCTTGTCCGCACAATACTGACAGGCTGCAATTGCCTTTTTTAAGTTTTCCAGTTCAGATTCCGCCATTTTGAAATGCTTTTTCAGAGTAACAAGGTCGCAATTATACTCAGAACTCCACAAAAATGCCGGATTATTTTGTGCCATGCGATAATTTTGTATAAAATTTGCTTGACGGGGTGAAATTCCTCTCTATGTTCGGCGGTGGGCTATCCCTCCCCAACGGGGGACGCCTATTCTGCAAGGAGTAGGAGAAAAAATGAAACCTTTACAGAAACCAGCGAACCCGCTGTTTTCGTCAGGTCCGTGTGCCAAGCATCCGGGCTGGACGATAAAAAATCTTGAAAATGCGCCTGTCGGCCGGTCTCACCGTGCCAAAATAGGCAAATCCAGACTTAAAGACGCGATTGATCGCACGGCGGCCCTGCTTGGGGTGCCGGATGATTATCGTATTGGTATTGTTCCAGCCTCCGATACCGGGGCGGTCGAGATGGCGTTATGGTCATTGCTCGGCGCGCGCGGTGTCGATGTGCTGGCGTGGGAAAGTTTCGGCTCCGGCTGGGTCACCGATATTACCAAACAACTGAAACTGGATGATATTCGCACATTAACCGCCGATTACGGCGACCTGCCTGATCTGTCACAGGTCGACCCGGCGCGCGATGTGGTTTTCACCTGGAACGGTACCACCTCCGGGGTCAGGGTGCCGGATGCCGACTGGATCAGCGACCAGCGTGCGGGGCTGACCATCTGTGATGCGACCTCTGCGGCCTTTGCGGTTGACCTGCCGTGGCACAAGCTCGATGTCACCACTTTTTCATGGCAGAAGGTCATGGGCAGCGAAGCGGCTCACGGCATGATTATTTTAAGCCCACGCGCGGTGGAACGGCTGGAAAGCTATACGCCGCCATGGCCATTGCCGAAAATCTTCCGTCTGACCAAGGGCGGCAAGCTGATCGAAGGCATCTTTACCGGCGCCACCATCAACACCCCGTCAATGTTATGTGTCGAGGATTATCTTGATGCGCTCAGCTGGGCCGAAAGCATCGGTGGACTGACCGGCATGATCGCAAAATCACAGGCTAATCTTGCGGTACTCAGCGACTGGGTTAAGCGCACCGACTGGGTGGAATTTCTCGCCCGTGACGTGGCAACTGTGTCCAGTACCTCGGTCTGTTTCAAGATCGTTGCCCCGTGGTTTACCGACCTCGCCCCGGCGGATCAGGCGGCAGTTGCCAAGGAAATCGCGGCGTTGCTTGATCAGGAGGGTGCGGCCTATGATATCGGGGCCTATCGCGACGCTCCGGCGGGTCTCAGGATCTGGGCCGGCTCGACGATTGAGCTTCTGACCTTACGGCTCTGCTGCCGTGGCTCGACTGGGCCTACGCAGCAGTCAAGGCAGCACACGCATAATATCTCACATATTTTTTCTGAAAGGCACCTGAAAATGGTAAAGGTACTTATTTCCGACAAGTTAAGCCCGTTGGCGAAACAGATTTTCGAAAAACGCGGCATTGAAGTTGACCAGATTGTTGGTCTGAGCCCCGAACAATTGATTGAGGCGATCCCGCGTTATGACGGGCTGGCAATTCGCTCGGCCACCAAGGTCACCAAAGCGGTACTGGAGGCCGCGACCAAGCTCAAGGTTGTTGGCCGCGCCGGTATCGGCGTCGATAATGTCGATATTCCGTCCGCGACCGCGCGCGGCGTCGTGGTGATGAACACCCCGTTCGGCAACAGTATCACCACCGCCGAACATGCGATTGCGATGATGTTTGCCCTTGCCCGGCAAATTCCGCTGGCCAACGCCAGCACCCAGGCCGGCAAATGGGAAAAATCCCGCTTTATGGGGGTTGAACTGACGTCCAAGATTCTGGGCATTATCGGCTGTGGCAATATTGGCTCGATTGCCGCTGAACGCGCACTCGGCCTGAAAATGAAGGTGATTGCCTTTGATCCCTATCTGTCAGTCGAACGGGCCGAGGAACTCGGCGTTGAGAAGGTGGAGCTTGATGATCTGCTCGCCCGCGCTGATTTTATCACCCTGCATACCCCGCTGACCGACAGCACCCGCGGGATATTGGGCGCGGAGGCTTTCAAAAAAATGAAGGACGGGGTCAGGATTATCAACTGCGCCCGGGGCGGCCTGATTGATGAAGCGGCACTGCTTGAGGCACTCAATAATGGCAAGGTTGCCGGGGTGGCGCTTGATGTTTACGCCACGGAACCGGCGAAGGAAAATGCCCTGTTTGGCCATGAAAAGGTGGTGGCGACGCCGCATCTTGGTGCTGCCACAACCGAGGCACAGGTTAATGTCGCGGTGCAGGTGGCGGAGCAGATGGCGGATTATCTGCTCGACGGTGCGGTGACTAACGCGCTCAATATGCCGTCGGTTTCGGCGGAGGAATCAGTGCGGCTCGCGCCCTATATGCTGCTGGCCAAACAGCTCGGCAGTTTCGCCGGACAGTTAACTGAGCATGCGCTGCAAACCATTCAGATTGAGTATCAGGGTGATGTTACCGAGCTTAATACCCGGCCCTTGACCGCAATTGTGGTTGAAGGCCTGCTGCGTCCGCTGATGGACTGTGTCAATATGGTCAATGCGCTTGCGGTGGCAAAAGAACGCGATATCAATATCGCCGAAACCCGCCATGATTCCGCCGGTGATTACAACAGCTATATCAAGGTAACGGTAACCACGGAAAAACGGGTGCGCTGTGTTGCCGGTACCCTGTTTGCCAACAAGCGCCCGCGCATTGTCAGCGTCAAGGATATTGCGATTGAAAGCGAACTGACGCCGAACATGCTCTATGTATCGAACGAGGACCTGCCGGGATTTATCGGCGCCCTCGGCACGACCCTCGGTGCGGCGGGGGTGAATATTGCCACCTTCAGCCTTGGTCGGGCAGAGCAGGGCGGTGAGGCGATTGCGCTGGTTGCCATTGATGTTCCGGCCGATGCCGCCACTTTGGCGGCGGTGGAAAACCTGCCCCATGTAAAGCAGGTAAAGCCATTGACATTCTAGTCCTTTGTCAATATCAAGGCGGGATCAAACCCCGATGCTAATGGACGCGATATGCCTAAAGATACCGACTCAGACGATAGCGCTCTCCTGCCCGAGGGCCTGCATGATACGCTGGCGTCCGAGGCGGAATATCAGGCGGAAATAGTCGAAAAACTGCGTCAGTGTTTTGCCAGTTACGGCTACGAACGAGTGGTGCCGCCGCTGGTTGAATTTGAGGAAAGTCTGCTCTGCGGTCCGGGCCACAATAAATCCCGGTCGCGCAATATGTTCCGCCTGATGGACCCGGCGAGCCAGCGGATGATGGCGGTACGCAATGATATGACCGGACAGGTGGCGCGTATCGCCCGCACCCGGCTAAAGCATAGCCCGCGTCCGTTGCGCCTGAGCTATTCCGGGGATGTCCTCCGGGTGCGGGGCAGTCAGCTGCGCCCGGAACGGGAGTTTAAACAGGCCGGGGTCGAACTGATTGGCTCCGACAGTCTGGAAGCCTATGTTGAAATTATCCTGCTCGCACTCGATGTGCTGGCTACGGTCGGTATTAAGGATGTCAGCATTGATCTTACCATGCCGCGACTGGTGCCGGCCATTTGCCGGGGGCTCGGGCTGGACGAAGACCGGGCGGCACTTATCCGTCATGCCCTTGATAGTAAGAATATCGGCGATCTTGAAAATTTGAGCGGGGAGATCGGGGCGATCAGCCGCGCCCTGCTGTCGGCGGCCGGGGCGGCGGACAAGGCGATGGCGATTATCGCTGATCTGGCCCTGCCTGATGATGCCCGCAATATCTGTGACGAACTTGCCCGCCTGCTCGCCCGGCTAAAGGAGGTCGCGCCGGATTTGCCGGTGACGGTCGATCCCGGCGAATATAGCGGCTTTGAATTTCAGACCGGTATCGGTTTTTGTCTTTTTGTCCGGGGGGTGCGGGGCGAGCTTGGCCGTGGTGGCCGCTATCTGGTTGGGCATGAAGCAGAGGCCGAGCCCGCGACCGGATTCTCGCTTTATCTCGACAGCCTGATGCGGGCAGTACCGGAGATGGCGGCAATCAATTATATCTATTGTCCGTTTGGTATCGGTCTGGCCACACTCGGCGAATTGCGCGTGCAGGGCTACCGTACCGTCTGCGGGCTTGAGGCTGTCGCGGACGAGCGGGCAGAAGCCGCGCGGCTCAACTGTCGCTATATGTGGCAGGCGGACAGGATCAGCAAAATTTTGAGAGGGTGAAATATGGCAAATGTAGTTGTGGTCGGCTCCCAGTGGGGGGATGAGGGCAAAGGCAA
>JAADGA010000244.1 GCA_013152615.1 Alphaproteobacteria bacterium | reverse complement strand
TCCCGATATATTAGCTCCCGGAAGATATCACATAATATAACTTAGAAAATGACATAAAGCTGTATAACTAAAAATAGTATACATCTTAAAGGATATTATAAATGAAAAGCGCCAAATATTTGGTTCTTTCCGTTTTTGTGATAACGCTGGCCTCTTGTGCCGCTGTTCCTGTAACGGATAAAAATCTTCCGGTCCCCGCCATCGCTGCCCATTGGAGCGCATCCGGGAAATCATCTGATACCGTGCCGACAAAGGTGCGTGATGGCTGGTTGAAAGACCTCAAGGTGACGGCATTATCGCATTTTGTCGCCGAAGTGCTGAAGAATAATCCCGGTTTTCAGGCGCAACTCCACCGTATGAAAGCGGCTGGATTTAACGCGAGAATTGCCCGGGGCAACCTCTATCCCGCGATCAATGCCGGGTTCGGCGACAGCCGCCGCAGTATTAAAAATCCTTTCATCCCCAGTAATAATCTGTCTCTCGGGCTGGATGTCCGCTGGGAAATAGATGTCTGGGGTCGGCTGTCGGCCCAGAGCGGGGCTGCCGAGGAAAATTATGTGGTCGCCCGCAGCGATCTGGCCGGAGCCAGATTATCACTGGCGGCCCAAGTGGCCAAAAGATGGTTTGATGTGATGGAAGCCCGCGATCAGGTGGCGCTGGCCCATAAAACCGTGAGGAGTTTTGAACGCTCCGTCAGCATCGCCCGGGCGCGGTTTAACCGCGGGCTGAGCAGCGGACTTGATTTGCGGCTGATCATCAGCAATCTGGAAGATGCCCGCGCCCGTCTGAGCCAGCGACAGGATCAGTTGGGCCAGCAGAAACGCCGCCTCGAAATTCTGGCCGGGCGCTATCCGGCGGCAAAGATTATCGCCACCGGAAAAATCCCTGATTTGACCAAAAATATCCCGGCAGGGCTGCCGGTGAGTTTGCTGGAA
The DNA here is from genome assembly GCA_013152615.1 of Alphaproteobacteria bacterium. Classification (GTDB taxonomy): domain Bacteria; phylum Pseudomonadota; class Alphaproteobacteria; order Sphingomonadales; family Emcibacteraceae; genus Paremcibacter. The sequence continues at coordinate 3,407 of JAADGA010000244.1, read as the reverse complement.
CGACGGCCCGACCTACAGGCGGCCAAGGCAAAATTGCTGGCTGCCGGCTATAACAGTCAGGCCGCCGACAAGGCTCTGCTGCCGCGTTTTTCCTTTAGCGCCAACGCCAATAACGCGGCAACCGGTTTTGACAGTATATTAAAATTTCAGAATATTTTCTGGAATCTGCTGTTCAATATGACCCAGCCGGTTTTTCAGGGCGGAAAGCTGCATTATGCCGCCAAAGCCAAACGGGAATTATTTGAAGCGGCAAAACTGGATTTTGCCAATACCGTGCTTACCGCCTTCAGGGAAGTCGAGGATACGCTCGCGAGTGAGGGCGCACTGAAAGAGCAGGAACAGCATACCAGAATTGCCGCTGAAAAAGCCGTTAATGCCGAAAAGGTGGCCCTTGATCAATATAGCCGGGGGCTGATCAAAGTTTCGGTTCTGCTGCAATCACGGCAGAGCCTCGTCCAGCAAAGCAAGCTTCTGCTGGTCAAAAGACAACGAATTAATAACAGAATAACCCTGTATCTCGCTTTGGGCGGTGACTTTGCGACCAAAAAGGATATAGCGGAAACAACAAGCAAAATCCGCGCCTCAAAAGCGGATACCAACAGGGGAAAAACCTTATGACCATCCTGACAAAAACCTGGAATTCCATCAAGCGCCTTTTGCTGCCCGTTGCCATTATCGCTGTCGCTTCCCTGATCAGTTATGCGCTGGTGCTGGCCAAACCCGAACCGGAGAAAAAGCCGCCGACAGAAATTGCCCGCCATATTCGGGCCGTGGTCGCCCATAAGAGCAAAATCACCCTCTCGGTAATCACTCAGGGTACGGTAAAGCCGAAACAGACTATTGAACTGGTGCCGCAGGTTTCCGGGCGGATCGTCTATGTTTCGAAAAAATTTGTCGCTGGCGGAAGATTTAAAAAAGGTGAATTGATTCTGCGGCTTGACCCGCGGGATTACCACTATGCGATCACCGCCCTTGAGGCCCGCCTCAGCGAAGGCCGTCAGCAGTTGATCCGGGAACAGGCCGAAGGCGCCCTCGCCCGCAGTGAATGGCAAAAGCTTGGCAAGGGCAAGGCCTCCGCGCTGACCCTGAGAAAACCCCAGCTTGCCAATGTCCGGGCAAAGCTCAAGGCGGCCAAGGCAAATCTGGATGTGGCCCGGCTCAATCTGGAACGAACCGAAATACGCGCGCCCTTCAATGGCCTGCTGGCGACCAAGAATGTCGATTTCGGGCAGTTCATAACGGTTGGAACCAAAATTGGAAAATTTTATTCGACCGATGTGCTTGAGGTCCGGCTGCCGATGTCGAGCCTGAATTTATCCCAGTTTGATATTGCCGGATTGCGCGCTGGCCGGGTGAAACCTGACGTTACCCTCACCGGTCGTTTCGCTAATCAGGAGGACTACTGGAAAGGCAGAATTGTCCGCACCGAAGGCGTGGTCGATGTTAAAACCCGCATCATGTTCGTGGTTGCCCAACTGCGGGGGAAACAGTTGCTGTCGGTAAAGAGACAGCAGCCAATCACTATCGGTGAATTTGTCTCCGCCAAAATTGCCGGGCGAACCTATAATAATATCTTCAAACTGCCGCGCGAAGTCCTGCGTCAGGGCGATCAGGTGCTGGTGATTGACAAAAACAATCAGTTGCGCACCCGCATCGTCACGGTTATCAAATCAGACCGCGATTATGTCGTGATTACCAAGGGGTTAAAAGAGGGTGATATTGTCGATACCTCCCAGCTCGGCGCGAATGTTGACGGCCTGCTGGTGAAATATGATCTGGGGCGCGGGGCACCGTCATGAATAATATTATAAAATGGTTCGTTCATAACCCGGTTGCCGCCAACCTGCTGATGTTCGTTCTGATTGTTGGCGGACTGGTCGGCTTTCAGAATGTTGGCAAGGAAAGCTATCCGACCATCCGGCCACAACAGGTTGATGTGTCTATGGCCTATCCCGGTGCCAGCCCGGAAGAGGTCGAACAACGCATCCTGATCCGGATTGAGGAGGCGGTCTATAATCTCGAGGGCATTAAGCATGTCCGCTCGACCGCACGCGAAGGCATCGGCTATGTGACCATTGACGGTATTGATGGTTATGACATGCAAAAACTGCTTAATAATGTCAAAGCCCGTATTGATGCCATCAATACTTTTCCCAAATTGTCACGGCGGCCGCTGATCAGCCAGCCGCTGTTTAATAATACGGTAGTCAACATGGCGCTGGCGTCAAATATGCCCGAAGCCGAGCTTAAGGAACTCGGACGAAAGGTACGCAATGCCCTGGCGAAAATAAAGGGGGTCAGCCGGGTTGAGCTTCAGGCAACCCGGCCCTATGAAATTTCGATAGAGATCAATGAATTCAACCTGCAAAAATACGGTCTGACTTTTGATGACGTCGCCAATGCCATTTCGCGCTCGTCGATCAATATGCCAGCGGGCAAGATCGATAATGAATCGGGTAATATTCAGATCATGACCCGGGGACAGGACTACCGGGGCAAGGACTTTAAAAATATCGTGGTGCTGCGCCGTGAAGACGGCACCCGGATATTGCTCAAGGATGTCGCCACGGTGGTTGACGGCTTTTCCGAAGACAAGTTCATGGCCCATATCAATCGCAAAAACGCGGTGCTGCTTGATATTAATTCAGGGGAAAATCCCAATGTTATCGCCATCAGCAAGGCGGTGACGGATTATGTCAACAATACCCTCAAACCCACATTGCCCAAGGGCGTCGAGGCGGTGATCTGGAATGATATGTCAACGGGTTTTAAAAGCCGGGCTAATACCTTGATCCGTAACGGTCTGAGCGGACTGGCCCTGGTGTTTATCGGCCTGATGATGTTTTTAACCCCACGACTGGCGGGATGGGTTGTCTCCGGCATCGGGGTGTCGTTCCTCGGCACCTTCATGATCATGCCGCTGACCGGCGAAACTCTCAATATGATCGCGCTGTTTGCCTTCATCCTGATTCTGGGAATCGTGGTTGATGATGCCATCATTGTCGGTGAGAATATCCACCGGGAAAACCAGCGCGGTCTCAAGGGCAGTAAAGCGTCGGTGCTTGGCACCATAAAAGTGGCAAAACCGGTTATTTTCTCGGCGCTGACCACGATGATTTTCTTTGCGCCGCTGGCTTTGGTGCCGGGCAATACCCGTCAATTCACCACGGTTATTGCGGTGGTCGTCATTCTGACGCTGTCATTCTCGCTGATGGAAAGCCTGTTTATCCTGCCGGCACATTTGCGCCATGGCGGTGAAGAAAAGCCGGGGTTACTGGCAAAATTTTTCACCTGGATCGGGCTGACAAAATATGTTGATTTATTTCGGCAGAAATCCGATTACGCCCTTGAAACCTTTGTCACCAGATATTACCGGCCTTTCCTCGATAAATGCCTGCGTCACAAGG
>JAADGA010000243.1 GCA_013152615.1 Alphaproteobacteria bacterium | reverse complement strand
CGGCTTGTTGACGGAAAAAACCTCCATCCGGTCGACCAGTGCGCAAATCCGGTCGGTTTCCTCACAGATAAGCCGGGTCAGATCGCGCTCATGCTCGGGAATTTCCTGCTCCAGCAGTTGGGCAGAGCCGCGAATGCCCGATAGCGGATTCTTGATTTCATGGGCCAGAACTGACGCCATACCGGCGACCGAACGCGCGGCCCCGCGGTGACTGAGCTGCTGACTGATCTTCCGGGCAATGCTTCTTTCCTGTAGCTGAATGACAACATTGCCGTCGCCCTCGATCATTGGTGAAGCATGAATATCGACCCGCTTGCCGTCATGCTTCGGGCTGTCAAGCATAATATCATATTCGGAAATGCCGGTTTTATCCACCCGACAGTGATTGACGATGGCCACCAGCGGACTGTCCGCCGGCACCAGCTGTTCCAGTTTATGTTTGAGCAGTAATCTTGCCCCGGAGGAAAATAAACTCTCCGCCGCGTTATTTACGTAAATAACCTGATTATCCTGATCGACAGCAATGATGCTGTCCGGCAGGGAATTCAGGATTATATTCTGTTGAAGACCTGTCTGCCCCTTCACGCGGCCCGCTCCCGGATCAGGGGATCAAAGAAGGCATTGATCAGCCCCCTGACCTGGCTAACATCGCCCAGCCGGTTAACCTGCTGGCGAAAAACGGCGCTGTCGCGCAATCCTTTTGTGTACCAGGAGATATGCTTGCGCGCGACCTTTTTACCGGCTTCTTCGCCGTAATGATCGAGCATAGCCTGATAATGATCCAATATAATATGTTTCAGTGCCGCGATATCGGGATCGGGTATTTTCTCCCCGGTTTTCAGATAATGGCTGACCTGTGACAGGAACCACGGTCTGCCATAAGCTCCGCGTCCGATCATGACCCCGTCCGCCCCTGACTGCCGGAGCGCTTCGCTGGCATCTTCACAGGTCAGAATATCACCATTGGCAATCAGCGGAATTGATATTTGCTCCCGAACCTCGCCGATGAAACGCCAGTCCGCCTTGCCCCGATACATCTGATTGCGGGTGCGGCCATGAACCGTCACCATACGAACCCCCTCATTTTCGGCAATATGGGCCAGTTCCGGGGCATTGCGACAGCTAATATCCCACCCGGTACGCATTTTCAGGGTCACCGGGATTGATACCGCCCGGACAACGGCCTGCACGATCTTCCGGGCTTCGGCGGTATCGCGCATCAGCGCCGAACCGGCATAGCCGCCAACAATCTTTTTGGCCGGACAGCCCATATTAATATCAATGATACTGGCCCCCCGGTCGGCATTCATCTTTGCCGCCAGCGCCATCATTTCCGGATCACAACCGGCCAGCTGTACCGACATCAGATATTCATCACTTTCGGCATAGGCCATTTTATGAGTGCGCTCATGGTCGCGGATCATGGCCTGACTTGCGATCATCTCGGAGGTTACCAGCCCGGCACCGAAATGCTTGACCAGCCGCCGGAATGGCAGATCGGTAACACCGGCCATCGGGCTGAGCAATACGGGGTCTTCAAGGGTAAGCGGCCCGATCTTTATCGTCATATTTCCGGTCATAGATGTCTAATATTTAAGCAGTTTCCATAAATGACTAATAATTAGTCAAAATCAGGCGATACCATAGGGGAAAAGCGCTTCAAGGTCAAAGACCATTTGCTTTAGCCTCGGAAGTCATTGATTATACTTCATTGAAAATTATTATGAGATGATTGCCCTATGAAGGTTGCCGTTTTAATTGTTGCTGCAGGCCGGGGACAACGGGTTGGCGGGGATGTGCCCAAACAATATCTCCCGGTTGGCGGTAAAATAATATTGCGCCGCAGTATCGAGGCCTTCCTGAATGTTCCGGCGGTTAATCTGGTTCAAATTGTTATCCATCAAAATGATCACGAACTTTATCAGCAGGCGACCGCGGGGCTGTCAATATTACCGCCGGTTACCGGGGGCGCGACCCGGCAGCAGTCGGTGATGCGGGGCTTGCAGGCCCTTGGTATTCATGAGCCTGAACTGGTACTGATTCATGACGCCGCCCGGCCCTTTGTCACGCCTGAACAGATTAACCATATCATATCGAAGGCGGTCGACCATGGTGCCGCCATTCCGGTCCTGCCGCTGACTGACACTATAAAGCGGATCGACGGCGACAGTATCGTGACCACGGTTGAGCGCCGCACCCTCATCCGGGCGCAGACACCACAGGCCTTCCGCTTCAAGCTGATCTTTATGGCTCATAAAAGAATGACCCGGCACAATGATGCCACGGGCGCGCTGACGGATGACTGCGCCGTTGCGGAATCATGCGGTATCCGGGTCCTGACCATTGCCGGGGATGAGCGGAATTTCAAAATTACCACCAGCGAAGATATAACAAGGGCAGAAGAGATGATCCGGCAAAATCTTAGTGATATCCGTACCGGCATGGGCCTTGATGTTCATGGGTTTGAACCGGGAAAACAGGTTATTCTGGGCGGCGTTGCCATTGCCCATGATAAAAAACTCAAAGGCCATTCAGACGCCGATGTCGCCTTGCATGCGCTGACCGATGCCATGTTCGGCGCGATTGGTGACGGTGATATCGGCAGCCATTTCCCGCCCGATGATGATCAGTGGCGCGGGGTAAACTCGGCTGTTTTCCTCAAACATGCGGCAAAACTGCTCGCCGACAAGGGCGGGGTTATTGCCAATATTGATCTTACCATCATCTGTGAAGCACCGAAAATCGGTCCGCATCGCGAGGCAATCTGCGACAATATCGCGGCGGTCCTCGGGCTTGAAACGGCTCGTATCAGCGTCAAGGCGACGACAACGGAAAGGCTGGGATTCACCGGCCGCCGCGAAGGCATCGCCGCTCAGGCAATCGTCACCATTCGGCTGCCTGAATGATCACACCGGTTGGGGAATAAGGATATAATATCTATGAAAAAATGGTCAAAATCACCGCTGCATCCGGCTTTGCTGCTGTCGACATGGTTTTACACCGGGATGGTGCCG
>JAADGA010000242.1 GCA_013152615.1 Alphaproteobacteria bacterium | reverse complement strand
TCCGGCACTGCCTGAAGGGTAATACTGCCGCGGAAATCAACTGACGCCGAAGCCGGTTGGATACCATTAATGCTCAGTCCGAGATTAGAGGCAAATCCGATGGTATTACCGTCAAGGATATTAAAGTAGACATCACCGGCATTGTCGGTGATATATGTTGGCAGACTGGATGTTAGCAAATTAGAAAAATAACCATTAAGGACACTGCCCCCGGTCAATGCCGCAATGATGTCTGCCAATGTCGGATGTGGTGGCAGGGCTGCGGCAATGGCGGGCAGGATGTCGCTATAATCCAGGATACTGCTGTCAAACAGATCACTCGCGGAGCCATAGCCAAGATACATATGGTCGACGCTGGCGTTTTCTGCTCCCGGTGTCTGAAGGCCTCCATCAACCATAAAATTGGAATAGCCGCCTTCACCGGACAGATACCAGTTTACATTTTGGTTAAATGTCGGTGGGTTTCCGGTCAGCGAGGTGGAAAAATTAAAGGTTCCGTAGTAGTTCATATTGGCATGATGGCCGTCACCATACAGGTTATTACTGGCCCCGTCAGCGGTATAAGTCACATGACCATTATCAATCATCAGTTTACCCGTCGCCAATATCCCCCCCGGCAGCGGCATCGCATAAGCGCCCAGGGACATCGCCATAAAGAAAATGGCGGCCGTACATATTTTTAAAAGTCTCATAATCAAAATTCCCATCAAGTTTAAATTGAGTTATCTATCAAAGCGCACTCTTGTTACTTGATACTCTTACCTCTCCGCATTAACGTAATTTAACTTGCAATTATTATGCCAGAATTATAAAATGTTCTTTTTCAGTGACTTATTAAAATCAGTGTTTTTTTAGCGCTTAAAACTGTAAAGAATCCTGACACTTTTGGGCCGGATTTTACAGTTTTTTACAACTTGCCATATTTGGGTCGGGTAGCTTTCAGTTAAAGGAATGGCCTATTTGTATTGCCTGACTGACAGCTGGCGGGTTCGGCGGTGAGTAGCTATATTAGGGTTTTCTTAAATATTTTCCCGTATCATATAACTATATAAAGATTTCTTTATGCTTGTGAGGGCGATAATCTGTTGCTATAAGCAGGCGGTATATTTATTTCCGAGGAAGAAAGAGACGTCATGACCGATTTTACCGATTATAAAATTGCCGATATTTCTCTGGCAGGCTGGGGCCGCAAGGAGACCACTATTGCCGAAACCGAAATGCCGGGATTGATGGCGCTGCGTACCGAATTTGGCGATAGCAAACCGTTGAAGGGCGCGCGCATCGCCGGTTGTCTGCACATGACCATTCAGACGGCAGTGCTGATGGAGACCCTGATCGCGCTCGGCGCGGAAATCCGCTGGTCAAGCTGCAATATTTTTTCAACTCAGGATCAGGCGGCGGCGGCGATGGCGGTGGCCGCTATTCCCGTCTTTGCCTGGAAGGGATTGACCGAGGAGGAATTCCTCTGGTGCATCCGCGAAACCATTGTCGGGCCTGATGGCTGGCGCCCCAATATGATCCTTGATGACGGCGGCGACCTGACCGCGATGATCTATCAGGATTTCCCGGAATTGCTTGATGATATCCGCGGTATTTCCGAAGAAACCACCACCGGCGTGCTCCGGCTTTATCAGATGGAACAGGAGGGGCGGCTTACGGTGCCGGCGATCAATGTCAATGACAGTGTGACCAAATCCAAATTTGACAATCTTTATGGCTGCCGGGAAAGTCTGGTTGATGGCATCAAGCGCGCCACCGATGTCATGGTCGCGGGCAAGGTTGCGGTGATTAACGGCTACGGCGATGTCGGCAAGGGCTCTGCCGCCAGCCTGCGCAATCAGGGCGCGCGGGTGCTGGTCACCGAAATTGATCCGATTTGTGCGCTACAGGCGGCGATGGAAGGCTATGAAGTGGTCACCATGGACGCGGCGGCAAAGCTCGGCGATATTTTTGTCACCTGTACCGGCAACAAGGATATTATTACCCTCGATCATATGCGCGATATGAAAGACCGGGCGATTGTCTGTAATATCGGTCATTTTGATTCAGAGATTCAGATTGCCGCGCTGGAGAATTACCAGTGGGAGGAAGTCAAGCCCCAGGTGGACGAAGTAATTTTCCCTGACGGCAAGCGGCTGATTGTGCTGGCCAAGGGTCGTCTGGTCAATCTCGGCTGTGCCACCGGTCATCCAAGCTTTGTCATGAGCGCGTCTTTCACCAATCAGGTCATGGCCCAGATTGAATTATGGCATAACGCCGGTAATTATGACAACAAGGTCTATGTCCTGCCCAAACATCTGGATGAGAAGGTGGCGGCACTGCATCTGGATAAGCTGGGGGTCAAGCTGACCCGGTTGTCCCAGGAGCAGGCCGACTATATCAATGTCAAGGTTGACGGCCCGTTCAAACCGGAACATTATCGCTATTGAGTGCGGTTAAAACACACTTCCTTTTTCGGCCTGATAGGCTATGATTGTGACCGCAATCAACGTATGTGGAAGGATTTATGGTCGGGCGGAAATTATTAAAACGGATCGCCTTGGCAGTCGGCGTTATCTATGCAGCTTTTATCGGCGCGGGATTTTCGCTGGCGGCGGATCTTTCTGCTGAGGCGACGACCCACCGGTTTATGCTGTATTCCGGGATATTTTTCTTTCTGGCTTTCTGTTTGATTCTGTGGATGCTGCGGGAACGCGTGCGGCTGAAGAAACTGCTGGCACAGGCAGAAAAAGAAAATAATTTACAATATCTCCAGTTAAAATCCCGTAGCAGCATCTCTGTTACCGGAGATGGCCATGGCCGGTTTTCTTCCCCCTTGATGAGGTCCGCCGGTGGCTTGAAATTGACAATGATAAAACGGGGTTGGCGTGCCTGCACGACCGGGACAGTGCTTTTTCCGACAACCAGTTCGATGATCTGATGGAGAATATTAACCGGCTTCAGGCCTTCGGTACGGGCTTTCGCAGGCATTTCTTCCTGCGATCGCAAAAGAGAAATATCATTGTAAAGGGGGCCATTCAGGAAGAGGACAACCGGGCCGCGGGCATTGTTATCTGGTTTCGCGATACCACGATTGAAGAAAATATCGCGGCGTTTCAGGACCGGAATATTGACAGCATCCGGCGGCAACTGAATTTTTTTAAAACCACAAGCAATCTGGTTCATTTCCCGATGTGGATGCGGGATGCGGATCTTAAGCTGACATGGGTGAACAAAGCCTATGTTGACGCGGTTGATGGTGACAGTGCCGAGCAGGTGATCGAACAGGGGCTGGAACTGGTAACCAGCTCCATCGGCAAGGCCGCCCGCGATATTGCCATTCTGTCCCGGGAAATCAACGAGGTTTACAGTGAAAAACATTTTATCGTCATCCGTGGAGAAAGGCGGGCGGTCGATATTCAGAATATTCCCGTGGCGATTGATGGCAATCTGACCGGGTGTATCGGCTATGCCCTTGATATTACCGAACTCGAACAGGCCAGGGGAGAACTGATCCATCATACGGAATCCCACTCTGAAACCCTGAATAAATTATCGACGGCGGTGGCAATTTTCACCTCGGGCAAACGGCTGGAATATTATAACAGTGCCTTCAGCCGCCTGTGGCATTTGCCCGAGGGGCTGTTGTTCAGCCATCCCCATCATGGTGAGCTGCTTGAGGCCATGCGCGAAGCCCGCCGCCTGCCGGAACCGGCCAATTTCCCCGAATGGAAAGCCCGGCAGCTCGAGGCTTATACCGAGATTCTGGAGCCGGTGGAGGAAATGTGGCATTTGCCCGACAATAGCTCACTGCGGGTGGTGACCCAGCCGCATCCGCTCGGCGGGTTGCTGATTTTTTATGAGGATGTTACCGATCATTTTGCGCTTGAGCGCTCTTACAATACCCTGAATGCGGTTCAGCGGGAGACCCTGAACAATCTTCACGAAGGGGTGGCGGTTTTTGGCATTGATGGCTGCCTGCAACTTTATAATGAAGCCTTTGTCGATATCTGGACCCTGAAGCGGGACCATCTTGCGGCCAGCCCGCATGCGGCCGAGGTCATGGACGCCTGTGCCAGAAATTATGGCGAGAGTGACCAGATCACCGACCTGAAAAATCTTATTGTTGGCGGTGAGGGCAAAAAGGCGTCATCTTCGGGACAGCTCAAACGGATTGGCGGCTCGGTGATCAATTATTCTGCGGTGTCTTTGCCTGACGGCGCGATGCTGATCACCTTCATTGATGTCTCTGACAGTTTTGCCATTGAACGGGTGTTGCGTCAACGCAATCAGGCGCTGGAGGAAGCGGACAAGATCAAGACAGATTTTCTGGCTCACATGTCCTATGAACTCAGAACGCCGCTCAACAGCATTATTGGTTTTGCCGAATTGCTGGAAAAGGAATATCAGGGGCCGTTGAATGATGTTCAACATGATTATATGCATAGTATTTTATCGGCCTCGGGGCGGTTGCTGGAATTATTTAACGATATTCTTGATCTGTCGGTGATTGAAGCGGGTGGTTTAACCCTTGATATTGGCCAGTTTGCATTACCTGATATGACGGCTCAGGTGGTTGACCAGTTGCAGGAGCGGATCAGGAATAAGAAAATAGACATGGTTGTTGAATGTGCCCGGGACCTGAAACCGGTCCGGGGGGATGCCAAACGCATCCAGCATACAATTTACAACCTGTTGAGCAATGCGGTCAAATTCACCCCGTCCGCCGGAACTATTACCATGACCGTGCGTCAGGATGCGCATAATTACATCATTATTATTCAGGATAGCGGCATCGGCATCAAACCGGCGGAAGTTAACAAAATTTTCGAGAAATTCTTTACCGGAAGCAATATTCCCAAAACCCAGGGCGCCGGACTCGGCCTGTCACTGGTGCGTAATTTCGTTGATTTGCATGGCGGCAGGATTGAGGTGCAGTCGAGCCTGAATATCGGCACCCGGATAAGCCTGACCATGCCGCTTAATGTGGGCATGGCGGCACAGATCAAGATGGCCGGAGCGTAAAATGTCCGGGCAGAAATTACTTCGGCAGCTGATTCTGCCCGATCTGGCCGCGACAAAAAAATTTGCCGGTCGTTTGGCTCCGCTACTGAAAATCCGGGATGTGGTTGCCCTCGATGGCTCACTCGGAGCCGGAAAGACCGAAATCTGCCGGGCGATCATTCATGCGCTCGGTTATCGCGGAGAGGTGCCAAGCCCGACATTCAACCTGTTGCAGATTTATCAGTCCACAGGGCAGGCGCCGCCGGTGTGGCATATGGATCTTTATCGTCTGAACCGTCCCGAGGAAGCTTTTGAGCTTGGCATTGAGGATGGCTTTGACATGGCGCTGAGCCTGATTGAATGGCCGTCAAAGCTTGGTCGTTATCTGCCGCCCGGCTTCCTCACCCTCCGTCTCGATATCATGGCGGATGGCTGCACCCGCAAACTGACCATTGTCGGCGGGCCTGAGTGGGCTGCCCGATTGGAAAACGGCCATTTTGATGATTGATCGCGAGCGTTTGACAGCTGATTTTCTAACCCGATGTGGCTGGGGCCATGCCCGGCGCAGCCTGCTTGCCGACGATGCCTCTTTCCGCCGTTATTACCGACTTGTCCGGGGTGGTGAGAGTGCCGTATTGATGGATGCCCCGCCGCATTTTGAAGATGTTCGTCCCTTTGTTGCGGTCGCGCGTCATCTGCAAAAACTGGGGCTGGCGGCTCCTGAAATATATGCCTGTGACCCGCAGCAGGGATTTTTGCTGCTGGAAGATATGGGGGATGAGCTGTTTGCCCGGGTGATGGCGGCAGAGCCCAGGCGCGAACAGGCGCTGTATCAGCTTGCCGTTGATGGTCT
>JAADGA010000241.1 GCA_013152615.1 Alphaproteobacteria bacterium | reverse complement strand
CAATCTTGCCGTTATATCTCAGCGCCCCAAGGCTGATATCAGCCTTGCCCGTAACCCGGTTCAGCCAGTCCGGTTTCACCCTGTTGCCCGCCGGGATATCCCGGGGCCGATGATCGGCTATTCCCCGGGCCGGGCCGTTGAGGGCGGTCAGCAATTTATCCAGATCCAGCTTGTTTACGGTTAATTGCGTTAAGAAATTTATTTTGGCACCCTTTATTTTGGCACTCAGGGATATTTCCGCGCGCCCCTGTCCCCGGCTTTGTCCCATCCTGAAGGTTAGATTCCGGGCCGTGGCCTTGTTCGCGCTCACGGCAATTCTGGTATCAAGGGCGAAATCCTGACCAAAGCTGATGGTGCCGGGCAATTTGCGGCCGGTTAACCGATCAAACACGCCGAAAAAATTACCGACATCACTGGCGGTTATCTTCAGCTTGCCGGAATATGCCGAGTCTTTGCCGTTGAGGATGACGCCGCCGATTGCCGCAGCCTTCAGTTGGCCATTCAACAGAGCTATTTTGGCGGTTACCGGAATCCTGTTGCCGGATCGGTCTTTGCCAAGATCAAGCGAGATTTTCGCCTCAAGCCCGCGGTATTTCGCCCGACCCGTGACCACAAACGGCCCGCGGATGCTCTTGGCCCGGATATTGGCATTTATTTTTCCGAGCAATTCCCGGCGTCCGCTCGACATATTCTCGAAACTTATCTGGCCATTGATGATCTGGAATTTTTCCAGACTGATGTCAGCAGACGTGTTGGTCTCTTCCGGCCCCGAAGCCTTGGTCAGGTCCCAGTTCTTGCGGCCATCCTTCAACACCTCGAGCGCGATCACCGGGTCAACAAGAATAAGCTTTTCAACCTTTAGCTTGCCACCGAAAAGTGAGGCAATGACGGATGGGAAACTTACCTTGATATTCAGCGATTTCAGCGAAATCATATGTTCCGCCCGGCCATTTTTTAAATTGGCCACCGTGACATCTTTGGCTGAAAGCGCCGACGTCGGCAACAGCGAGAGCGAAATATCACCCTTGATCGTGACTGTCCGGCCGCTGTAATATGATGCGGTTCGCTCAATCTGGCCCTTATATTTATTCCAGTTGAGAAAACCGGGAACGACTAATATAACGCCCGTCAATATGACAATCAGAACAGTAAAGCCAAGACCCAGCTTTTTCAACTTCTTCTCCACCTGCACCTATTTCCATCCGGGGAACATAATTACATCTTGCCCGGTATTACATCTCGCCCGGTATGCATGTCTTGCCCGGTATTTATGTTTTGCATGTGTCATAACGGGATTATATATGACATAAAAACCGTGGCAATAATATGGCTTATTTTCACTAAGCTTATTCCCGAGTATCGCGTCAAAATATTAACAGTTTTCTTATTTTCCACTAATTTTTAAATATTATGGTGACAATGTGATTTTATTGGAGGATAAAGCTTTCCAAAGAATATATATCCCCTCTGTATCCCGCAGGGGACAGAGAAAATTAAAGATGTCTGAGGAAGCGAATTACGGACCAGCCCTCCTGGAAACAACCATCCGGGAGGAATGGATAGGTTATAACGGCCATATGAATATGGCCTATTATATAATGCCCGCCCGGTTTGACAAAAAGATAATGAACCGGCTTCTTACCACACTCCCCCATCATAAGGAACTGGGCATGCCCCGTGAAATGGGCCGGTCCATCGCCATCAGAAGACATTTTCCGGAAAACATGAAAAAAGCCGCAACCGGTACAGAAAATTAAGGCAAAATGACACAGGCACAAGTTCCACAGGCACCCACAGGCACAAGTTCCACAGGCACAAGTTCCACAGGCACAAGTTCCACAGGCACAAGTTCCACAGGCACAAGTTCCACAGGCACAAGTTCCACAGGCCACGGCCCTAACCAACACCGCCAACCTATTCCCCGCTGCGGGGTAATAATAACCTAGAAGTATCTGAAATGGTAAAAATTAAACTTCCCGCCAATGCACAAATGCGGCTGAGTATTCTGGCTATTCTGGTCGGAATTATTACTGGCCTGGGGGCCTGGATATTTAGGCTCCTGATTGCTTTATCACATAATATCGCCTTCTACCACACGTTTAGCCTCAGTTATAACGCCAATCTGCACAGTCCAGAGAGCCCGCTTGGTGCCTGGATTATCCTGAGCCCGGTTGTGGGAGCCGTTGTGGTTGCTTTTCTGGTCAAGACCTTTGCCCCTGAGGCCAAGGGCCACGGTGTCCCTGAAGTGATTGACGCCATCTATTACAACCGCAGCATCATCCGTCCGATGGTGGCGGCGGTGAAGGCACTTGCCTCATCGATCTCAATTGGTACCGGCGGTGCGGTTGGGCGCGAAGGACCTATTATCCAGATTGGGGCAGCATTTGGCTCTACGTTGGGCCAGATCATCCACATGAAGGAATGGCAGCGGATGGTGCTGGTTGCCTCTGGTGTCGGCGGTGGCATCGCCGCCACCTTTAATACCCCACTGGGGGGCGTCTTGTTTGCAATTGAACTAATGCTGGTTGAGATCAGCGCCCGAACCTTGATACCGGTTGCCCTGGCGACCGCATCGGCGGCCTTTGTTGGCCGACTGTTTTTTGGGGTTTCTCCCTCATTTGATATCCCTGAGTTAGCACACGCCACATCGACCATCATGTCGCCTCGCATGTTTTTAATTTATGTCATATTCGGGTGTATTCTCGGCCTGGCAGCGATGGTCTACAGCCGGGCCATTTATGCTACAGAAGATTTATTCGACCGCATACCAGGCAATTATTATACCCGCCACATAATGGGTATGTTACTGGTGGGTTTTTTCATGTACGCCATGATAAATCAATTCGGCCATTACTACATTCAGGGCGTGGGCTATGCCACCAT
This sequence comes from Alphaproteobacteria bacterium, assembly GCA_013152615.1. Classification (GTDB taxonomy): domain Bacteria; phylum Pseudomonadota; class Alphaproteobacteria; order Sphingomonadales; family Emcibacteraceae; genus Paremcibacter. The sequence goes on along the minus strand of JAADGA010000241.1, from coordinate 1,936 downwards.
TCAGGATATCCTGGTTGGGACCCTCTCTAACCCGGCACTGCTGGCGTTGCTATTTGTTGGCAAACTCCTGACCAATGCTTTGACGCTTGGGTCCGGGGGTTCAGGAGGAATCTTTTCACCATCCCTGTTCCTCGGCGCGACCCTGGGCGCCGCCTTCGGCGTGGCGGTCAATTCCTTATTCCCGGGAGTGACGATCAACCCGGCACATTTCGCAGTTATCGGCATGGCGGCCATTGTTGGTGCCGGGACCGGTGCCGTCATTACCGCTATTGTGATGATATTTGAGATGACCCGTGATTACAATGTCATTATTCCCTTGATTATTACCGTCTCTATTGCCTATGGCATGCGGCGTTTTTTGATGGCCGATAGCATCTACATCTATAAATTGATGTTGCGCGGACACTTTATTCCTGATTCGCTGGGCACTAATATGTTTATGTTACGGCCCATCGAGGAAATTTTAGAGAGTTCCTGCCTGTTGCCCACCGGTAAGGGGCAGACGATCAGTGAAATTCGTAAAAAGTTAAACGGCAAGAATATTACCCCCTACGTCCTGCTGACGGACGGCGAGCAGATTAAATCGGTGATGTTTGCGGTGAAGCGAAGATTCATCGATACCAAGGGCCATCGCCATTCCACGGTCAGGAATCGTATAACAAATCGCTTTATCATCATTAACAAAAATGACATTCTCTTTGATGTGCTGGCCAAGCTGCGTTCCTCCCACTGCAAGATAGCTTTGGTTACTCCGGATGGTAAGCTGGAGCGCCCCGAAGAGGTGATTGGTGCCATTTCACTCAGTGATATTGCCCACTCCAGCCACCTTGCCAAATATATTATCTCCAGTAAAAAATAGCGGCCATGAACCAGTAATATATTTGGGCCGAACGGCGGGGAGGCAGTGCATCACCTTTATCCCCATCCGGATGCGGCTTTCTACCTCGCCCTGCCGGAAAAGAAAGAATAATTTTCCCTGTAATCCCGCTGTCATTGGGCTATATATAAATTATGTCCGACCCTTTTGACCTTGATAATCTGGCCGCAGATAATATCGCTGCCACCCCGCCTGAACCACCCTATATGACCGGGCTTAACCCGCCGCAGCGGCTGGCGGTGGAAACTATTGACGGGCCGCTGCTGGTGCTCGCCGGGGCCGGTACCGGCAAGACCCGCGTCCTGACCACCAGACTTGCCCATATTCTGGCAACCGGGCATGGCTTTCCCGGACAGATTCTGGCGCTGACCTTTACCAACAGGGCGGCTCTTGAAATGAAGGACCGGGTGGGCCGGATCATCGGCGACCGGGTTGAAAGCATTTACTGGATGGGGACTTTTCATGCGATCGGGGTTAAAATCCTGCGCAATCACAGCGCCCTTGCCGGTCTTGCGGCTAATTTTACCATTCTTGATAGTGATGATCAGCTGCGTCTGGTCAAACAGATTATCCGTGCGGCAGATATTGATGAGAAAAGCCATCCGCCTCGCCGCCTCGCCGGCGTGATCGACGGCTGGAAAAACCGGGGGTTGTTACCGTCACAGGTTCCCGCCAAAGAGGATCAGCTGTATGCCGACGGCAAGGCCATCAGCCTTTACCGCGACTATCAAGCCCGCCTGAAAATACTGAATGCGGTTGATTTTGGTGACCTGATCCTTGGCTGTCTGACGCTGTTTCAACATAATCCAGCGGTGCTGACGGGCTATCAACAGCGCTTTCGCTATATTCTGGTTGATGAATATCAGGATACCAATATTGCCCAGTATCTTTTGTTGCGGCTGCTTGCCCGGGGTCACCGCAATATCTGCTGTGTCGGTGATGATGATCAGTCAATTTACGGCTGGCGCGGTGCGGAAGTCGGTAATATCCTGCGGTTTGAAAAAGATTTTGACGGCGCAAAAATTATCCGTCTGGAACAGAATTACCGCTCCACCAGCC
>JAADGA010000240.1 GCA_013152615.1 Alphaproteobacteria bacterium | reverse complement strand
CTGGCGTCAGGGTCTGGAAAGCGGGGCTGCGGCAACCTTGCTTGGCTATCCGGTGGTTGAGGTCGCCGATATGCCGGTTAAGGCGGCGTCCTCACTGTCGCTTGCTTTTGCCAATATGAAGCGGGCCTATACCGTCACCGACCGTATGGGCACCCGGATCCTGCGTGATCCCTATTCCAACAAACCTTACGTTCACTTCTATACCACCAAGCGCGTTGGCGGGGCGGTGACCAATGATCAGGCGATCAAACTGCTGCAATTTGCCCTGTAGAATTTGCCCTGTAGGCCGGTTTTTCCTCCTGAAGACTTGAGGGTGGCTGTTTTCAGTCACCCTTTTTTTTATTTTTTAGCTAAAGGATAGCAGATGGCATTTCCGACCGGCTGGGCATGGAAGGCGCCAATAACGATTCCGCTGGCGCAGATTTCGGGGACCAACAGCAATTTTCCTCTGCTGCTGACCGGGATTAATTTTCCGACAGTAATGATGGACGGTGGGGCGAGTTCCGCTTTGAATGGCGGCGGTGATGTGCGTTTTTCCGAGGATGCTGCGGGGACGGTTCAACTGCCCTGCGAGATTGTTTCCTTCGTTACCGGCGTCACTCCTTCAGCAGAAGTATGGGTCAATCTGCCGACGCTGAATAGTGGTGCCAACAAGATAATTTATGTCTGGTATCACGAGTCCAGCGGCACCCTTCCCCAGCCCCCTGTTACTGATCCATATGGGCGTAATGCGGTATGGGCTGCTTATCTTGCCGTCTATCACCTGAAAGAAACTACCGGCAGTAATTTTATAAACGCCACAGGCAACACAGCGTTTGACTTAACATCAAGTGCCGTTTCAACCAATATAACCGGTAAAATTGGCGGAGGAATAAATTTTAATGGTGCTTATCCGCAGGTGCTTGCCGGAGTCGTTACCGCCTATCCATTTACTGTCACTTGTTGGGGTCGACAGAATGTTTCTGATAATTTTGCTGCCCTTGTTTCCGGATCGCAGAATAATACATATTCACGCTATTGGGACCTGGCAATTGGTTCTGGCGCTGGGGGCTATGCTGTAAATTTAAATATGGTTGACGGAGCTTCTGGCAGTACGGCTACAACAGCAATTGGCACTACTGCGGGGGCATGGTTTCATGTGGCTGGCGTATTGGCTAGTGATATTGATCGCAGAGTATTTCTAAATGGCGGCAACAAAGGAGTCGATACCGTATCGGTAGCAATGCCGGGGTCGCAGGCTTTATTCCAGTTAGGGGCATTGTCATCCCCTGCGGGTACGCTTAATCCGAATGGTGATCTTGACGAAGCAAGAGTTTATAACGGGGTATTGGCCGACAGCTGGATTTTAACGGAATATAACAACCAGTCTAATCCTCTGGCTTTTGCCACCGCGGGAACACCGGTGGCGGCTGGGGTAGGCGGGACAATATTTAGCCCGAATAATGCCGCAAGCGCGCACACGGCAGGGAATGTCACCTTCTCCCAATCCCTGAGCCTGACGGTTCAGGGGGCAGGTCACGGGCAAATGGCTGACAATGTGACACTGTCACAGGCACAGACGATAAATCCGGATGGGGCAAATCATGGCCTGACTTCTGGTCAGGTCGCTGTTGGCCAGGGGATAGCCTTAACGGTAAATAATACGGCTCACACGCTCACCAGCGCTACTCCGGCATTATCTCAGGGGCAACTGCTGGCTGCTCAAAACAGCCTTCATACTGTGGCCAGTGACAGGGCAACCCTCGCCCGGATACAGGCCCTTGTGGTGCAGAATGCGACCCACGGCCTGAGTAGTGGCAATGTGGCGTTTAATCCGGCAGTTTTTCAGCCAGACCCGGACAGGGTCTATCGCGCGGCCTCTGAAAGCCGGACATCTTTTCCATCTCCCGGAAATAAAACAACTCCGCCAACCAACAACCGAACCTTAAGGATTTAACATGGTAAAAACAGTTGATAACAGCGTCCTTGACGCCGCACTCAATGACATCAAGACCAAATGCACCCTGATGACGGCCTGTGCCGGGCAACCGCTGAGCTTTACTGCGGCCAATTCAGGCGGTGCCAATTACCTTGCCGGGGTCGCGATGGCAGCAACCGACTTCACCGTCGGCAACGGGGTGACCAGCGGGCGTAAGGTCGCGGTCGCCAGCAAATCAGGCATTACCGTCACCACCACCGGCACCGGAGATCATATTGCCCTGCTTGATACGGTCGGCGGTGTATTGCTTTATGTGACCACAGCCATCGCGCTCGGTCTGACAAGCGGCAGCACGCTCACCCTTGGCGCGTGGAATATTGAAATTGCGGATCCGGTGTAATGGGCGGGCAATTTCTGAAAGACCCGAATGCGGTTATTGATTATGCCGTTGACTGGTCGGTGAATTATCTGCTGGCCGGGGAACTGATCACCGCCAGCAACTGGTTTATCCTGCCCCAGGGGGCGGTGGCGGACCTCAGCATTGATCATGTCGTGCCAACCGTAGCCGGAGTGACGACAGTTTTTGTTACAGGTGGCATTGCCGGCAGGGTTTATCAGCTGACCAACCGCATCACCACGGATCAGGGTCGTATTGATGACCGCTCCCTTAGCATCAGGATTGAAGAAAAATGACCTTGAGCCTTATTTTACCACCGGCACGGTTGCCGGTACTGTTATCAGAAGTCCGGGATTTTCTGAAAATTTCCCATGCAGATGAAGATGCCCTGATTGTCTCCTATATCCGGGCGGCAACCGTTGCCTGTGAGCAGTTTACCGGACGCAAACTGATCAAGCAGCAATGGCAGATTGTGCGTAATGACTGGGGGGCGGGCGAGATACAGATCCCGCTGTCGCCAGTATTGTCAGTCGATAAAATCGAGGTCTGGACCGGGGCGGCTTTTCAGCAAATAACACCGACCGATTATCTTGTGGACCGGGCATCATGGCAGGCAAAAATTATTACCGCAGCCGGGTATCAATGGCTGGACCCGACCCGGAATATTGATGGCATCAAAATTACGGTCAGTGCCGGTTTCGGGCCGGATCACAATGAT
>JAADGA010000239.1:2616-7221 GCA_013152615.1 Alphaproteobacteria bacterium | reverse complement strand
TGCCGCCACTGGAAATGGATATCGAGAATAACGATCAATCCTGCGAGATAATGGTGGCACCGGATTCGCGGTCTTCCCAAAATCAAAAAAATAATTATTGTCGCCACAGCGTCACCATGTCCTGCGGCATTAACAATCAGGTCATCAGGTCGAGCAATTGTATCACGTTCATATACATGGCCGCTGATACCATGATTATATTTGTATCAACCCTGACCGTTCCTGCGGCAGCGGTCTTGAAAGAACCGGGGCCTGATCAGTCTTTTTATCTGGCCAGTTCTCTCAATGCTCAAACTATATATCAGCAAACCTCCCGGTTGCGTATCTGATATTGTGTGTTTGATATTGTGTGTTTGATACTGGCGGCAGACCGTTGATTAGCGCCGTGCCGTTAAGCCGAATCCCGAAATAAATCTTTAAAAAACTGTCTGCCAAAAAACATGCCCGCTCTGGCGCATATATTCACGGCATACGGTCGAAGCTACCTGATTTAAGACCATTATAACCATTCTTAATAATATGGAGGAAATTGAAGTGACCCAGGAATTTAAAAAATTATTACTTATTGCAACATCCCTTGGCAGCGGGCTGTTGATGATAGCACCGGCGTTTGCCGCCGGGGCCGGCAATGCCACCGCTGATGAGGCGGCTTTTGAGGAAGTTGTGGTAACCGGCAGCCGGATCAAGCGTAAAGACCTGACGAGCGTTGGCCCGGTTACGGTTCTGACCCGGAAAATGATCAGAGATACCGGCATCACCAGTATGGAGACCCTGTTGCAACGGATGCCGGCATCCGCCGGTTTTGGCGGCAACCAGACCGCCGCTTACTGGGTCAGCAATGGCTGGGGGACGCCTCAGGTCAATTTGCGCGGCCTTGGTGTCAACCGGACCCTGGTGCTTTTGAATGGCCGCCGTCTTGTTAATGGCGGTACCGGGGCCAATAGTTCAGTTGATCTGTCAATGATTCCGATGGCCATTGTCCAGCGGGTTGAAGTTCTCAAGGACGGGGCTTCGGCCATTTATGGTGCCGATGCGGTTGCCGGGGTGGTCAATATTATAACAGATAATAATTTCACCGGCCTCAAGGCCAGCGCCAAATTCGGCATCACCGGCAAGGGCGACGGCCAGGAATATCTGGTGAACCTGACCTGGGGAGCCTCCAACGATCGCGGCAGCATCGTCACCAGTATCAGTTATCAGGATAACAAACCCTCACCACTGGCAAGCCGGGTCCCCTGTCCCCTTGCCCCGGACAGTGAAACAGTATGCAACGGCAGCTCCAGCACGGCGGGTGGCCGGGCCGTTTATATTGACAGCACCGGCAAACTGGTGCGGATAAATTTCAATAACAAGCCGGGTCCGACCAGTTGGCACCCTTATGACCGGGCGCGTGACGGCTATAATTACAATGTAAATTTCAATGCGGTCAACCCGATAAAACGCATATCCTTCAGCACGTTCGGCCATTATAACCTTACGGAAAAGGTGCGGTTATTTACTGAAATGATGTATACCAACCGCCGCTCCACTCAACCGGCCTCGCCCAATACTCTCAGGAACTTTAACATTGCCGCCAGTTACCCGTTAAACCCGACCGGGGAAAATCTGGTGGTGGAACGGCGTCGTCTGGTTGAACTCGGCGAACGTATCTTTCTCCAGGAAGTGAATACCTTCCGGGTTGTTGTCGGTCTTGATGGCACCTTGGGCGACGAATGGACATGGAACACATCACTGAACTGGGGTCGGAATACCGGTACAGATACGATTACCAACGTGGTAAATCTGGATCGTTTCAATCAGACTATCACCCCCGGCGTCTGCGGCACCAACGGCATTCCGGCCTGTGGTAATTATCTGGGTGTCGGTAATCTCAGCAAGAGTATCCTGGCTTATCTGCCTTTTAATATGACCGATACCGGCGGCAATGAACAATTAAACTTCACCGCCAATATTTCCGGCAGTATTTTTGATGTCCCCGCAGGTAAAGTCGGGTTTGCCGCCGGGATCGAATACCGCGAAGACAAGGGCTGGCGTCAGCCGGACTCGCTGAAAGTTCTCGGGATTGCCAACAGTAATGCCGAAGATCCGATTTCCGGCAAAACCAAGGCCAAAGAGGCTTATGCAGAAATTAATATTCCGCTGCTGAAGGGGGTTGTTTTTGCCAAAAGTCTGGACCTCGATCTTGCGGTGCGTTATTCTGATTACGACAAGTTCAGCGCGGATACCAACTATAAGATCGGGGTCAGCTGGGAGGTTGTCGAAGGATTCAAGCTTCGCGGGACTTATGCCACGGCCTTCCGTATTCCCCATATACCGGAATTGTTTGGCGGCGTCTCAGAAGGCAATCTGACAACGTCTGATCCGTGCAGTGGCTGGAACAATCTTGATCCCAGCTCCAATATCTATAAAAACTGTCAGGCGGCGGGGGTTCCCAATGGTTATACCCAGCTTGGCAATACCATTCTGACGGATCGGGGCGGTAATCCAAATCTTGATCCTGAAAAGGCGCGCTCCCTGACCTTCGGCATTGTGTGGCAGCCGGTATTCGTGGATAATCTGTCGCTGACCGTTGATTATTTTGATATCAGGATCACCAATGCGATTACCGAGCCTTCCGGTTCGGTGAAACTGGCCCAATGTTATAACTCAGTAAATATGTCCAGCCCGTTTTGCAGCCCGGCACATCAGCGTCGTAATCCGGTGACCGGTGTTATTGACTTTCTGTCCGCCCAGAAAACCAATGCCGGGACGGAACGGATGAAGGGGGTTGATGTCGGCATGGTATATAGTTTTGATGCTCTGGGCCTTAATAATAATATCAACTTTCAGCTCAGTTACCTTGGAACCTATGAAAGAAGCGCCTTCAAGGGGGATGTGCCGATGATTCTCAGCGGTTTTATCGGTGCCGGATTTGGCGGCTATCCGAAATGGCGGGCCAACACCAGTTTTAATACGTCCGCAGAAGACTGGTCGGCCACCTATTCGATACAGTATATCGGTCAGTATATTGGTGCCGGCAATGACTTTTTTGCCAAAACAGGCATTGGCGCGCATATGGGTGCCGTGATGTACCATAATATTCAGGGCACCTATAATCTGTTCGAGAATCTGCTGGTTTCGGTTGGTGTTGACAATCTTTTTGACAAGAAAGCGCCGCGGGTTGCCAGTTGGACAGATGGCAATACCGATACCATGACATATGATCTGGCCGGGCGTCGCGGCTATATCCGTCTGACATATCGGCTGGAATAGGCTAAACTGGATTATCCGTAATCATATCAGGCTGCGGCAAAAGCTGTAGCCTGATCATTTTTTGCATAGCCGAACAGGGAACAAAGCACGATGACCGCATCCTTTTTACCACGAAAATGGCATAAATGGCTCTTTCTGGTTATCGGCGCACAAATGTTTCTCTGGGCGCTGAGCGGTCTTTATATGGTGACCGTTTCCATTGATTATATTCACGGCGATCATTTGGTGAAGGGGGTCAAGCCGCGCATATCCATGCCGTCCGCTTATCCTGTGAAGATCACGGATCTGATCCGAAATTTTCCGGCGGCAACCGAAATCCGCACCGGACGGCTGCTGGGTAAACCGGTTTATGAAATAAAAACCCCGAACAACAGCTATCTGGTGGATGCCCGCAGTGGTGCCAAACTTCCCCCACTGACCAAATCAACCATTCAGTCGGTAGCGCAGGCACTTTATGCCGGTCCCGGTGCCATTTCATCCCTGCGCCTGCTGACAGAAAAGCCGCCGTCTGAAATTCGGGGCCGGCCCTTGCCCCTGTGGCAGGTCACTTTTAACGACAGCAGCTCTCCAACCCTGTATATCTCGCCGTCAACCGGCAGATTGATAGCCAAACGTCATGATTACTGGCGCATTTTTGATTTTTTATGGATGCTTCATGTGATGGATTATGACAATCGTTCGGATGTTAATAACTGGCTGTTACGGTTTTCGACACTGGCGGTTGCTTTGGCGGCCCTCAGTGGTATCTGGTTATTATTTTATAGTTTCAGCAGTAAAAAACCGCAGCCATCACGATCAAATTCCCCCCCGGCCACCCGCCGGATGCAGATTTTAAGGCCGTTTCATAAATGGCTTGGCCTGATTATCGGTCTTCAGGTTGTCCTCTGGGCCGTCAGCGGGCTGGTGATGGCCCTGCTCGACAGTAGCAGCGTTCAGGGTATTGACCGGGCAGGGGCCTCCCCCCCGCAGACTATTATTTCGGGATCAACCATTCCGGGGATAAAGGCTGTTGCCGCGCTGAATATCACCAACGGTTTTTATCAGCTGTCGCTTCACCGGCTGGATAACCGGCTCATTTATCAAATCAGCGATCAGAATGGTCGTCGGCTGGTTGATGCCCGCTCGGGTCAAACGGTAATCATTGGCGCGGACACCGCCCGCTCAATCGCGGCAAAGGATTATGTTGGTCCCGGCACTATTGTTTCGGCCCAAACCGTGATGATGCCAACCTCCGACACCGCCAATGCCCGCGGACCGGCGTGGAAGATTGACTTTAACGACAGTCGGCGGACCACGCTGTATATTTCCGGGGAAACCGGCCGCCTGATCGTCCGGCGCAATAATATATGGCGG
>JAADGA010000239.1:0-2601 GCA_013152615.1 Alphaproteobacteria bacterium | reverse complement strand
AATTTTTTCTCCATGCTCCACTTTATGGATTATTCAGGGCGTAATAATTTCAACAGCCTGTGGATAATTATCATCGCGTTTGGCGCATTCTGGCTGGCGTTCAGCGGAATTATCCTGATTTTCAAGTCGTTTAGCCTGACAGAATTCAAGGCAGCCTGGATGAAAATTACCCGGGCAGGAAACAGCCGCACTCTGACGGTGCTTGATATCTATGGCGGGCTGGACAATAAAATAACCGCCGCCTTTGGCACGTCCGTTTATGACAGCCTTGCTCTGGGCGGGATTACCCTGCCGTCAAATTGTGGCGGCGGCGGCTCCTGTGGCCTGTGCCGGGTTAAATTCAAAGGGCAGGGACAACCGGTTCTTGAGGCTGACCGGCGTCAGCTTTGCCAACAGGAACTGGATGATGGTTACCGGCTGTCCTGTCAGCACCGGTTGACGCGGGACAGCCTTGTCGAACTGCCCCAGGATTTATTATCCTGCGACGCCTTTGAGGCCAGGGTGATTGCGGTCCGGTCCCTGACCCCGACCATTAAGGAAATCACCCTGACGCTGTCCTCCGGCGATATTTTCTGCTATCAGGCCGGTAGTTATCTGCTGGTGGAGATTCCAGATGATCAGGGCCATAAATTAACCCGGGCCTATTCCCTTGCCACCCCTTCACAGGAAAGGCCGACAGAAATTGTCTTTAACATCCGCCAGTTGATGGTCCCAGCGAACCAGCCGGATATTCCGGCGGGAATCGGCTCGGGCTATATGTGCAATCTCACGGTTGGTGACAGGGTTAACCTGTCCGGCCCCTTTGGTCATTTTGCCGCCCGGGCGAGTGACAATGAGATGATTTTTATTGGCGGCGGAGCCGGTATGGCGCCGCTCCGGGCAATCATTCGGGATCAACTGCTGCATAAAAAAACCCAACGGAAAATCAGTTTCTGGTACGGGGTCAGGAATAGTGAAGATATTTTCTATCAGGAAGAATTTAAAACTCTGGCACAGCAGCACGATAATATGGAATTCCGGATTGGACTGTCAGAGCCGAAAGCTGCCGATAACTGGGATGGGCCGACGGGTTTTATTCATAAAATCACGATGGAACATTATCTGGCCGACCATCCTGACCTGAGCAAGGTCGAATTCTATCTGTGTGGCCCGCCCGCCATGCTGGCCGCCACCCGGGCCATGCTCCACGATCTGGGGATTGCCGGGGAGAAAATTGTCTTTGATGATTTTGGTATATAATGATGGCGGATCAGGACAAAAAAAGAGCCGGATATTTCTTCCGGCTCTTTTCCGATAAAATTTACGGGAATGACGGGACTTAGAAGCCCATACCGCCGCCCATACCACCCATGCCGCCCATATCAGGCATTGCTGGCATGGCAGATTTTTCTTCGGGGTGATCTGTAACCATGGCCTCGGTGGTAATCAGCAGGCCGGCAACTGATGCCGCATCCTGTAATGCTGTCCGTACAACCTTGGTCGGGTCAATGATCCCGGCAGCAATCAGATCGGTATATTCCTCTTTCTGGGCATCAAAGCCGAAATTGATGTCATCACTTTCTCTCAGCCTGCCCGCAACCACGGCCCCGTCTTCACCGGCATTTTCGGCGATCTGGCGCAGTGGTGTTTCCAGAGCCTTGCGGACGATGTTAATCCCGACATTCTGGTCACTGTTGACCCCTTCGACGTCCTTGAGGACCCGAATGGAATAGAGCAGAGCCGCACCGCCACCGGGGACAATGCCTTCTTCAACCGCCGCCCGGGTGGAATGCAGGGCATCATCAACCCGGTCCTTGCGTTCTTTCACTTCGGTTTCGGTGGCTCCGCCGACTTTGATTACTGCGACCCCGCCGGCAAGCTTGGCCAGACGTTCCTGCAGTTTTTCCTTGTCATAATCAGAGGAGGTATTGTCAACGGCATTGCGGATTTGGCCACAGCGGGCTTCAATCGCTTCGCGTTCACCGGCCCCGTTAATGATGGTGGTGTCATCTTTGGTGATCAGGATATTCTTGGCGGTTCCAAGCATATCCAGCGTTACGGTTTCCAGCTTGATCCCCAGATCTTCCGAGATAACCTGACCACCGGTCAGAATGGCAATATCCTCAAGCATGGCTTTACGACGATCGCCAAAACCGGGAGCTTTCACCGCCGCGATCTTCAGTCCGCCGCGCAGCTTGTTAACCACCAGTGTTGCCAGGGCTTCGCCCTCGACATCTTCGGCAATGATCAGCAGCGGACGGCTTGACTGCGCCGCCGCTTCGAGCAGTGGCAGCATTGACTGCAGGCTGGTCAATTTTGATTCATGGAGCAGAATATAGGGGTTTTCCAGATCAACCGCCATTTTTTCGGCATTGGTGACGAAATAAGGTGACAGATAGCCGCGATCGAATTGCATGCCTTCAACAACATCCAGCTCTGAATCCAGACCCTTGGCTTCTTCAACGGTGATAACACCTTCCTTGCCAACCTTGTCCATGGCATCGGCAATCATCTGGCCAATGTCATTTTCGCCGTTAGCGGAAATAGCGCCAACCTGAGCCACTTCCTCACTGGAGGAAATAGATTTTGACTGGGCTTTGAGATTGTCAACGATCTTGGTAA
>JAADGA010000238.1 GCA_013152615.1 Alphaproteobacteria bacterium | reverse complement strand
CCGGTCACCGGAATGACCCCGGGCAGTTTCCTGACTGAAGGCAACAGAGGGTATGGCACAAAGGGTCCCCTCCATCGCCGCCGAAATTGTCCCGGAATAGGTCGTGTCCTCCGCCAGATTACTGCCGTTATTGACCCCGGAAAGCAATAATGACGGTTTCTGATCGGCGGGCATAATCCGCTGCAGCGCCATCATCACACAATCTGTCGGCGTGCCTTTTACCGCAAAATATTTTTCGTCAATCTGGCGAAAGCGCAACGGCTCACTCAGGGTAAGCGCATGACCCTTGCCGCTCTGCTCCGCCTCCGGGGCGACAATCCAGACATCATTGCTCAGTGAGCGCGCAATGGCCTCCAGCACCTTCAGCCCGACGGCATTATAGCCGTCATCATTGGTAATCAATATGCGTTGTGGTGGATAGTTCATCATTGGCCTCCAATCCGCGTCCTCCCCATATAGGGATGTAGTACTTCGGGCAGGGCAATGGAGCCATCGGCCTGCTGATAATTTTCCAGCACCGCCACCAAGGTCCGGCCAACCGCAAGGCCGGAGCCATTCAGGGTATGAACAAAGCGGGTCTTTTTCTCATCGGCGCGGCGACAGCGGCTATTCATGCGGCGGGCCTGAAAATCACCGGTATTGGAACAGCTCGAAATTTCCCGGTACATCCCCTGCCCCGGCAACCACACCTCAAGATCATAGGTCTTGCGGGCGGCAAAGCCCATATCGCCCACACACAGCATGACGGTACGATAGGCGAGACCAAGCCGGCGCAATATCTCCTCTGCCGCCCCGGTCATGCGCGACAATTCGTCCCGGCTCTGTTCCGGGGTGGTGATGCTGACCAGTTCAACCTTGGTAAATTGATGCAGGCGGATCATGCCCCGGGTGTCACGGCCAGCGGAGCCGGCCTCCGAACGAAAGCACTGACTTGCGGTGGTATAACGCAGCGGCAGTTCTTCCTCTGCCACGATCTGCTCACGCACGATATTGGTCAGCGGGACTTCGCCGGTCGGGATCAGATAATGATCGGCAGTGGCGAAAAGATCTTCCTTGAATTTCGGTAACTGGCTGGTGCCAAACAGGGCGTGGTCCCGCACCAGCAGCGGCACACTGACCTCCTGATAACCGAATTCAGTGGTATGAATATCCAGCATAAAGGCCGCCAACGCCCGTTCCAGCCGCGCCAGTTGTCCTTTAAGAATAACAAACCGCGCCCCCGACATCCGGGCGGCACCATCGAAATCCATCATCCCGAGGCCTTCGCCCAGATCAAAATGCTGTTTCGGGGTGAAGTCAAATTCAGGGATTTTTCCCCATCTGCGGACTTCAACATTATCGGTTTCATCCGCGCCGTCCGGAACATCATCGGCGGGCAGATTATCCAGCCGGCACATTTCACCGGCAAGCCCGGCAGACTGCCGCCGGACATCATCCTCAAGCGCACTCATGGTTTTTTTCAGCTCGGCGACCTCACGGATCAGCGCCCCGGCATCACCCTGCTTTGCCTTGATTGCGCCGATCGCGCGCGAGGCCTCATTGCGCCGCGACTGGCAGTCCTGCAACGCGGTCTTGGTTGCCCGCAACTGGCTGTCCAGCGCGATCAGTGCCGCGGCCTGCGGGGCCAGCCCCCGCCGTTTCCAGCCCCGGTCAAATCCTTCAGGATTTTCCCGAATCGCCTTGATATCAAACATCTTTGTTTTCCTTAATCGTTAGCCGGATAAACAGAATGGAAATTTCATAGAGGAGCAATATGGGGATGCCCAGTCCGATCTGGCTAATCGGGTCAGGCGGGGTCATGACGGCGGCAAAAGCAAAAGCCCCGACAATCATATATTTCCGTTTTGCCGCCAGCCCGTCCGCCGTCACGATGCCCACCCGGGCCAGAAGCAACAGCAGGATCGGCAGTTGAAAACTGATACCAAAGGCCAGAATAAGCAACATCACCAGCGACCAGTATTCCTTGACCGTCGGCAATAATTCGATCGAAAGCACCCCGGCAAGCTGTCTTTTATCGACCCCCGCCACCGTCGCCGAGGCATCATTCATGCCAACCTGAAACGACATAAAGAAATTCCACGCATTGGGAATAACCAGATAATAGGCAAGGGCGGCGCCGAGAAAAAACAATACCGGCGTGCCGATAAAGAACGGCAGAAAGGCTTTCTTCTCATTACCATAAAGCCCCGGCGCAATAAACTTCCATATCTGAATGGAGATCAACGGAAAAGTCGCCACAACAGCGGTAAAGAAAGATACTTTCAGATAGACGAAAAACGCCTCATGCATACTGGTGTAAATCATCTTGGCCGGTTGGCCGTATTTAAGCGAGACGTTAATAAACGGCTGTGCCAGAAAAAGATAGATTTGTTCCTTGAAATAATAACTGATGACAAAGGCAATCAGGATATAAACCGATATCCAGATCAGACGTCGCCTGAGTTCGGCCAGATGTTCAATCAGCGGTGCCGAACTTTTTTCCATATCGTCGGTTTCTTCTGCCGTCATTTTTCGTCTGCCTTGCGCTCGCCATCACCTGCTTTGCCTTCTGGCTGGTGCTTTGCCCTCTGGTGCTTTGCCCTCTGGTGCTTTGCCCTCTGGTGCTTTGCCCTCTGGTGCTTTGCCCTCTGGTGCTTTGCCTTCTGGTGCTTTGCCCTTTGGCGCTTTGCCTTCTGGCTTCACCTCTGTCTCCGGCTCCGCATCCGTCTTTATGTCGGTGGCGGTATCAAGAATATCGTGGGCAGTATCAAGAATATCAGGGGCGGTATCAAGAATATCGGGGGCGCTGTCAAGGTCATCAATGGGAATATTACCGGCCTCATTTAATTTGCGAGTCACTTCCTCCAGTTCGATCTCGTCGCTCATCTGTTTGAGGGTGTTCTGGAATTCCTGACCCATAGCCCGTATTTTCGCCACAAACCGCCCCAGAGACCGGAGCAGTTTCGGCAGATCTTTCGGTCCGACAACAATGATTGCCAGAACGACAACCACGAACATCTCCATCATGCCGACATCAAACATATCAGGTCCCGGAAATCTATTTAACTATTTGTTTTCTTGGAATTCTTGCTGTGGATAATAGTCTCTGATTTTTGATCAATACCCTTCGCCTCCGTCGGGTGGGATACGTCTATATCATCCTCGGACAGACCTTTTTTAAAGCTTCTGATCCCCTTGGCGACATCCCCCATCAGATCAGAAATTTTTCCCCGACCAAATAATATCAAAACCAACAACGCTACGATGGCAATCTGCCAAAAACCTGCACTCATTATAATTCTCCTTATCCAAACCGTTAGTCCCACCCCGCATATGTATTATATGCCTTGAATGTGGGGAATATTTGATGAAAATCAACGAAATTGACTTCTAAAGCAACATAAAAAAATTTTATTGTGAAACTTGCGACTTAGATATCCGGGGGAATGGGCAATTCCGGCTGCTCTGTGCCGGATTTGTCATCATCCAGCAGGTTAAGCCGGGATATATTGACATTTTCCAAAAAGCCTGCCGCTTTCAATTCGCCCAGCCCCGGCAAATCCTTGATGCTGTTCAGGCCGAAATGAACCAGAAAATGATCCGTAGTGCCATAAGTCACCGGCCTGCCCGCCGTCCGGCGCCGCCCCATTGGCCGCACCCAGTCAGCCGCCATCAGGGTATCCAGAATTCCCCGGCTGAGGGAGACCCCGCGAACCGCCTCGATATCGGCCCGGGTTACCGGCTGATGATAGGATATTACCGCCAGCGTTTCCACCGCCGCCCGCGACAATCTCCGGGTCTGTTCCACCTCTTTACGCAACAGAAAAGCCAGATCAGGCGCGGTCTGGAACATCCATTTGCCGGCAACCTCGACCAGATTTACCCCGCGGTCAAGATAATGCTGCTGCAAATCGGCCAGCAGCCGGTCTATATCCGACCCTTCGGGCAGACAATCGTCAAGAGCAAGCGCGGACAACGGCCGGTCACTGGCAAATAACAAGGCTTCAACGGTCCTGCTCTGTTCCCTGACGTCCATGAAATTCTCCTAATCTTTTCGATCTCTTTTCCGGATAAATACCGGACCAAACATTTGTTTCTGGATAATTTCCGCACTGCCGCCACGCGTCATTTCAAGCGATGCGGTAAAAAGACCGGCCTTGACCGACCGGGTCATTTTCGCGTCAATGACAGACTCCGGGATAAACTGGAACAGGTCTGTCCAGTCCGGAACATCGCCAATCAGACCACGCAGACGGTCCAGCGCCTGATCAAGGCTATAGATGTCGCGCTGGTGAATCCGGATGTCGGCAACGGCCTTGCGGGTTTTATGATCGGCATAGGCCCTGAGCAACTGATAAAAGCTGACCTCATAGCCGGAGGTTACGGTGGTGACAATCACCGGTTCCGGCCGCCCGCGGGCGAAAACATCCCGGCCCAGCTGATTATGCGACATCAGCGTCGCCGCAACCCTGCGCATGGCATTTAACCGCTGCAGATGAAAGCTCAGACGGGCCGCCATTTCCCCCGCTGAATATTCTTCCTCAATATTTTCTTCCGGCAGCAACAGCCGCGACTTCAGATAAGCCAGCCACGCCGCCATCACCAGATAATCCGCCGCCTTTTCCAGCCGGTGCAATTTGGCCGCCGCGACAAAATCCAGAAATTGCTGCACCAGTTCCAATATCGAAATTTGTTTCAGATCGACTTTCTGGCTTCGGGCCAACGCCAGCAGAACATCCAGCGGGCCTTCAAAGCCATCAATATCAACGACCAGATTTTCATCATCGCCCGGTGACCCCACAGGGGCCGGATCATCATCGAATACAGAATATTGCCCGGTATCGCGAACAGTCATGACGGTAAGTCAACTTTTCAAATTTGGGCGATTACAACGGCTAATTGCTCAATAAGGTTAATAGCAGGCTGTAATACCGCCCATAGAATATTCAGGTTCATCCCGATTTCCTGCCCCAGCATCGGCAGCAACAGCAACCCAATGATAATAAACATCCCATATGGCTCCAGCCGGGACAGCGGCCGGGCAAGTATATCAGGTAAAATACCAACCGCAACCCTGCTGCCATCAAGCGGCGGAATCGGCAACATGTTAAAGGCCGCAAGTATCGCGTTGATCTCAATGGCGAACCTGATATTGCCCAGCAGCCATTTGGCCGCTACAGCCGGCAGAAATCCAACAATATGAAACAGCAGCGCCGCCAATATCACCAGAATGACATTGGCCGCCGGTCCGGCCAGCGCGACAAAAATCATATCCCGGCGGGGATGATGAAGATTTCTGAAATTAATCGGCACCGGCTTGGCATAGCCGAATAAGAACGGCGTGCCACTTATCAGCAATATCACCGGCAAAATAATCGTGCCAAAGAGATCAATATGAACGAACGGATTAAAGCTCACCCGCCCCAGGGATTTCGCGGTATTATCCCCCAGCTTGTAGGCGACCCACGCATGAGCCGCCTCGTGTAATGTCACCGCCAGAAGCAGCGGAATTACAATGACAGGCAGAACCTGTAAATAATTCATATAAGAGAAATCCCTGTTGATGTCATCGCCGGTTCAGGCCCCGGGTCCATAGCTATAATCCATTATGCGCGCGCAATGCAAGAGAGC
>JAADGA010000237.1 GCA_013152615.1 Alphaproteobacteria bacterium | reverse complement strand
TCAATGATACCGGCACCAGCCGTGAGGAGGACAGGCTTTTCGCCAAATGGTGCGTCGATGAGGCACAGGGCAGGATTGGTATTGGTTTTTCGCTGCGTTACCCAACGCTCAAGGACAATATCGAGATGGCCAAATTCGCCGAGGAGGCGGGCTGTGATACGGTCATGGTGAGTTATCCACCGAATTTTTATCCGACATCTGCGCGCGAGGTGCTTGACTATACCCGGGCAATCTGTGCCGCCATCAATCTGGCGGTTGAGCTATTTCCTTCCCAAAAATATGAATTCAATTTTCCGGGAGGGTTCTCGCCGCACTTGCTTAATGAAATGGCGGCGATAGAGAATGTGGTGACGATGAAGGTTGGCGTTATTGAATATGCCTGGATTGACCAGTGTTTTCGGCTTTTTGGTGACAAGATTCTGATTGGCCACCCCTTTGATGAGGCCTGGCCGATCTTTATCCGTAAATACGCTATGCAGTGGTCGGGGTCGGCACCGTGGCAAATTTTCCAGACCCCGGACAATCCGCGCCAGCTACACCTGTTTAATCTGATGCAGGCGGGCGATATGGATGAGGCGATGGCGTTATACTGGAAAATGGACCCTCAGAGAAAATATTTCATGGCGGCCATGCAAAGCCAGGTCGGCCAGACCGGACTCTATAACTATCAGATGTGGAAGTATATGGAGGGGCTGGTTGGCATGTCGGGCGGTGAGATGAGGTTCCCGAAGCTTCAGTTTAAAAAGTCTGCCAAAGCACGGGCCAGAAACGCGGCGCTGGCCACCGGCCTTGAGATCGTGGCGGAATAATTTTCCGGCACCGTCCGGCCATATATTAAGCGCCGTGCCACCTATTCATCATGGTAGCCGGTTACCTTTTCGGTGAGCTTTGTCAGCAATTTTTCCAGTGTTCTATGCTGGGCCACGCTCAATACAGAAAGGATATCCCGCTCATATTTATCAATACGCCGGGCCAGTTCCCCATAGGACCCCCGGCCTTTTTCCGTCAGATAAACAAAGGTCTCACGCTGGTCCTGCGGATTTACTGTCAGATATACCCAGTTCAGGCGGACCAGTTTGCGGATGGTGCGTCCGACTGACATCTGATCATAGCCGGAGAATTTGCTCATGGCGGCAGCACTGGTTCCCGGGTGAGAGGCGATGACCAGCACCATGCGCCAGTCCTTGACCGAAAGACCATGCTCCCTTGCCGGGGAGTGTTCATAATTATGGGACATATGGTTGGTCATGCGAACCATTTTGAACAGCAGGGAATTATCTACATTCAGCGGTAACGGGCGGCTATCGGCGTCGTGCCTTTTCTCGGTCATGCTCTTGGTCTCTTCTGGTCACAGATGGCTATATTTGTCAGCAGCAGAATAACGGAATCCGTCAGGAAAGCAACGGCCTGACCCTGAGATAATATTATTGACAGCAATATAATTAATACCGTAAAGTAGTAAAAATAATAACGATCGTTGGTAAATATATTTCCGGGGAAAAGGAGTATTGATAGTGTTGATAGGTGATATTTCGCGCTTTGGGGCAAAACGGTTCGGGGCGAAAACGGCGATTATTCACGAAGACCGGCGCCTTACATACCGGGAGCTTAATTGCGCCGTGAACCGGTTGGCCAACAGTCTGAGCGAGCATGTGGTTGCGGGTGACACGGTGGCGATGCTATCGGCGAACTGTATTGAATATGTGGTGCTGCTGTTTGCGGCGGCAAAATGCGGGCTTGTTCTGCAATCGGTCAATCATGCCTATTGCGCCGATGAATTCGTCCATGTGATGAATGATGCCCGGCCCAAAATATTATTTGTTGATCAAAGCAAATGTGAGCTGGTTGAAGAAACGCTTCCTCGCTGTAAATCCACCCCGCTGCTGGTCGGGCTTTTTAAAATGGCCAGACCGGGATGGCAGCGTTATGATCAGTTGCTGGCATCGGGCAGTGATCAGGAACCGCAAATTACCATTGATCCGGATGTGGCATTCTCATTACTGTATACCAGTGGCACCACCGGGGCCGCCAAGGGTGTGCTGTTATCTCAACGCGGCCTGATGAACACCTTCCGCTCCCTGATCATTGAAGGCGATATTAAAAACCATGATGTCGGCATGGTCAACCTGCCGCTGTCCCATGCCGCCGGGATGTTTGCGGTAACCGTGCCGTTGTTGATGAGGGGGGCATCGGTATTATTGATGTCAGGCAGCTTTGATCCGGAAAAGATATTGACCATGGTCGCCCGTTACCGGATTTCCATGGTGATGTGGGTGCCGACGATGCTGGCGATGCTGGTGAATTTTGCCGCTGCCGCCAGCTATGATGTCTCCTCCCTGAAGAAATTATATTATGGCTCGTCGCCGATTAATCCGCTGGTCTATCAGCGGGCGAGGGCCATATTCAGCGCTGATTTTTATCAGTATTATGGTCAGACCGAAAGTGGTATTGTCGCTGTTCTGGGGCCGGAGGACCACGAAAATATGGGCTCCTGTACCGGCAGGGAAATGTTTGATTGTGAAATACGGATAATTGACAGCCATGGCGGCGACGTTCCTGTCGGTGCGGTCGGCGAGGTTATTACCACCTCTGAAAGTGTGATGTTCGGCTATCTGAATAATGAGCAAAAGACTGAAAAAACGCTGCGGAACGGCTGGGTCTATACCGAAGATCTGGCCCGGGCAGAGGCCAATGGCTATTTCACCATTGTTGGCCGGATCAAGGATATGATCATCAGCGGCGGCAAGAATATTTACGCCCGCGAGGTTGAGGAGGTCATTGGCCGTCATCCCGCGGTTCAGGAGGTGGCGGTGTTTGGTATTCCCGATGATATTTATGGCGAGTCCGTGTGTGCGGCGATTGTCCTCGGTCAGGGCTTCTCGCTGAACCGTGACGAGATCATACAATTCTGCAGCCACAGCCTGTCCGGTTATAAAAAACCCAGATCAATAATTTTTAAGGATGAGCTGCCGAAGAACTCTACCGGCAAGATTACCAAGGACGTTCTGCGGCGTCCCTACTGGAAAAACTCCACTCAAAGTCTACAGGTAGGATCAAATGAAA